>JANQOV010000021.1 GCA_028285645.1 Hyphococcus sp. | reverse complement strand
GCCGTCGTCGCTGATCGCATCGACATACCACCAGGCATAGCCGCCATTCGGCGCGTTTACGTCAAAGCGCAGTCCGCCTTGATCACCGCCGCCGCCGCCATGCCGGACAATGTCGCCATCGGCACGCCCGGACCCGGATGCACGCCGCCCCCCGCCAGATACAGCCCCTTCAGGCGCGTTCTGACGCCGGGTCGTTGAAATGCGGCTCGCCATCCGTGATTGGCCATGCCATAGAGCGCGCCCCGGCTCCCGGGAAACATCGCCGCGAAATCCGTCGGGCTTGTCGATGCGACCGTGCCCACCGGCTGCAATTCGAAGCCGCAGGTTTTCAGATGATCGATCATTCTTGTGCGGCATAGTTCAAGCTCCTTTTCATCAAACTCGACATTGTTCGTTGTTGGCGGCGCATTGACTAAACAGAACAGGCGTTCGTCAGAGCCGCTTTCAGTGTTATCCAGGCGATCTGGTGCGAAAACGTACGTGGTGGGCGTTTGGGGTAGGCGTCGTTCGCCAAAGACAGCGTCAAACTCTGATCTATAATCTTCGGCAAAAAATACATTATGTACGGAAAGGTCATCACCGTTCGAATGCGCGCGCATAGCAAAGGTAATCGCCGACTGTGAAAGCATGGTGTCATGCGGCTTTTTTATGGCATTGCACACAGTACCCCCAAGCAGTCCTGCGGTAAGTGCCCCCGGATCGCCATTGAATAAAACAACGTCTGCGGCAACCGCTTCACCACTAGAAAGCGCGACGCCGCTGATGCGGCGGTCGTTCAAAAGGATTTTCGCAATATGCGATTCATAACGAAATACTGCGCCATTACGTTCAGCTACGTCAGCGATTGCCTGTGCAAGTGACTGCATACCATTTTCTGCAACCCATACGCCTTCTTGCTCCACATGGGCGATGAGCATCAGCGTCGCCGGCGCTGCAAAGGGAGAGGATCCGCAATAGGTGGCGTAACGGGCGAAAAGCTGGCGCAAGCGAGGATCACGGAATCGTTTCGTGAGCGCAGTCCACATCGTTTCAAATGGGTTGATCCCAATTAACGCAAGTGGGTTTCGCTGAACTACAAGCCGAGTAAGGCTTGGTTTGCTTGCGCGCATGAAGGGGTTCTGTAGGGTCTCATAAATATGTCTTGTCTGGTCGCAAAAGCGAAGGAAATTCTGCGCCTCTTCACTTCCGGCAAATGCACCGATCGCGTCGGCCGATTGTTGTCTATCAGCGGAAAGATCAAGACTGCTTCCGTCGCGCCAAAAATGACGGGCGATTGTGTGGAGCGATTTCAGTTGGACCGCCTCGCTGAAAGAAGCGCCCGCTGCGGCGAACAACTCTTCAAACACCCAGCGCATGGTGAAGACGGTCGGACCGGCGTCGATCAGCCCGCCGCCGACATCCATTTGACGGATCTTGCCTCCAGGTGCAGCCGCCCGCTCAAATACGGTCACATCGAAATCGCGGGCGAGCAACACAGCAGCGGCCAAACCGCCAGCGCCCGCTCCCACAATTGCGATGCGCGGCCTAGGTCGCACAACAGTGACAAATATTTTCAGCGCATACCGTCAACACAAGTTGACATATAGCATTGACTAAATAAAATGACACTCAAGGAACGTCTTATGAATGCTGATGCATTGATTGAGCGCGCCATAGAGCGCGCTGTCGCCGCTTCCGAAGGGCCCGACGCACCGCCCAAGCTAGCGGCCGCCATCCGGCACGCTGTGTTTCCCGGCGGCGCTAGGGTGCGCCCGCAGCTTTGCTTGGCCGTTGCGCAAGCCTGCGCGATCGACGGTGATCTTCAAGTCGCTGCCGGCGCTGGCGCGGCTATTGAGCTTTTGCATTGTGCTTCGCTTGTCCATGACGACCTTCCTTGTTTCGACGCAGCGGAGATTCGCCGCGGCAAAGCATCAGTGCACGTGGCTTATGGCGAACCCTTGGCAGTGCTTGCAGGCGACGCTCTGATTGTGATGGCGTTTGAAACGCTGGTCCGGGAATGCGTCCGCAGTCCAGAGCGGATGCGCAAATTGCTGACGGTTACGACCAAAGCTGTTGGCGCGCGCGATGGTATTGTCGCAGGGCAAGCCTGGGAAAGCGAAGCTGAAATCAACCTCAGCGCTTATCATCAATTCAAAACAGGCGCGCTTTTTGTAGCAGCCGCGACAGCCGGCGCAATATCCGTGGGCGAAGACGGCGCCATATGGCGTCCGCTCGGAGAACGGTTGGGAGAGGCTTATCAAATCGCTGACGACATTCGCGATTTTGCCATGGATGAAAGCGCGCTTGGCAAACCTGCCGGCCAGGATGCAATTCATGCGCGACCGAACGCTGTTGATTCGCTGGGGCTAGATGGCGCGCTTGAACAGTTGAATGCTCTCGTCAGCGACGCTGCTGATTCGGTGCCGGATTGCACTGGCGCAGAGGCCTTGCGTGCGCTCGTTTATGCTCAGGCGAAGCGTCTAACACCGAAAAACCTTGCGAACGCAGCTGTTTAGGCGCGGCCAGCCCTTAACGCCGGCTGTGCGATGACGGGCCTTTTTGATTTACTGCTGAACTGGCGCAATCGTCGGCTTGTTGACCCGAGTTTTCAAAATTGGGCAGCATCATTTCCATTGACTCGTCCGATTGCACAGCGGCGGGCCCGTGAGGTATTTGACCTTACGGCCGGCTTTGTCTACTCGCAAATTCTGTTCGCCTGCGTCGAATTGCGGGTCTTTGACGCCGTAAAGGACTCTGCCCTGACCGTTCCGGCGCTGGCGAAAAAGATCGGCTTGCCGGAGAGTGGGACGGACAGATTGGCGCGCGCCGCCGCTTCGCTTCGTCTGCTCGAAAAGTGCGGGCAAAAATACGCGCTTGGTCATCATGGTGCTGCGCTTTTCGGCAATCCATCTGTCTTTTCAATGATCAAGCATCATGCAGCGCTATACATGGATTTGAGCGATCCCGTTGCGCTCTTGCGTGAACGCACGAGAGATACAGCGCTCGCAAAATACTGGGACTATACCGCGGGTGGTTCAGCCGAATACTCGGAACTAATGTCGGGAACCCAATCCTTCATCAGCGAGGAAATCTTAAGTGCTTATTCGTTTGATCAACATACTCATTTGATGGATGTAGGCGGCGGCGTTGGCGCGTTTTTGTGCGCTGCGAAGAGGAAACACCCTTCGCTGAAAGCAACATTGTGCGATCTGCCAAATGTCGTTGCTTTGGCGCGCGCACATTTCATTGAACAAAATATCAAAGCCGACGCCGTCGCTTGCAATTTTCAAACGGATCCGCTGCCTTTCTCTGCGGATATTATCACATTGATCCGTGTGCTTCACGACCACGATGATGAAGTCGCGGTGTCACTATTGGGAGCGATTCGCGCCGCGCTGCCCGACTCGGGGACGTTGTTGGTCGCTGAACCCATGGCTGAAACGCCGGGCGCGGAGCCGACGGGCGACGCCTATTTTGGCATGTATCTCTGGGCGATGGGCACCGGCCGGCCCCGTTCATTAGAGGAAATCCGCGAATTACTTCGGCATTCCGGTTTTGCACATGCGAAAGAAATCAAGACGCGCAGACCAATTCTAACCCGCGTCGTTATCGCCCGGTAGCCGATTATAGCGTCAATAAAGATTGACACTAATGACTGTCTACTTAAGATAACACCCTATGGAAGCCCCTTCCATAGACCAGCGCGCCGATTTAAGCGCTAGATCATCCGCCGGCATTGCTCTGGGCGCGGACGAGGAACCATTCAGCGAAAAATATCTAGCAGCAAACGCAATCGTTTTCGAAGGCGATCAGCACGCAGTGGTGCGCCGCCTTGATCTCCAAACGCCAGGGCCTTCAGAACTCGTCATCGATGTTGAATGGAGCGGCATCAGCACGGGTACGGAGAAACTGCTGTGGTCGGGCGCAATGCCGCCATTTCCCGGCATGGGCTATCCATTGGTGCCGGGATATGAGGCCGTCGGTCGTGTTGTGCGCTCCGATGGTCACAAAGACATAATTGGACAACGCGTCTTTGCGCCCGGGGCCAATTGTTACAAAGACGCACGCGGACTATTCGGCGCTTCCGCATCGCGCATTGTCGTCCCGGCGGAACGTGCGGTTGTGATTGATTTTGAAGAGCCGAAAGAAGCTGTGCTTCTTGCGCTCGCCGCGACCGCATACCACGCGATTGCCGGCGGCGCTGCGCCGGATTTGATCATCGGCCATGGCGTCCTCGGACGTTTGCTGGCGCGAATCACGATGGCGCTGGGTGAAAATCCGCCGAATGTGTGGGAGATTGATCCCGAGCGCGCTGATAGCGACGGCTACCCAGTTATCGAGCCGGAATATGATGGACGCAACGACTACGGCGCCATTTATGACGTTAGCGGTGATGCAACGATCTTGGACGAGTTGATCACTCATTTGCGCCCGCGCGGCGAAATTGTGCTTGCCGGGTTTTATGCCTCACGTCCCTCTTTCGCTTTTCCTCCCGCCTTTATGAAGGAGGTGCGATTGCGGGTCGCCGCAGAATGGACGCGCGATGATCTCAACGCAGTGTTGGGTTTGGTGAAAAGCGGCGCTTTGTCCCTCAGCGGGCTTATCACCCACACCAGCGATGCTGCGCATGCAGAGATAGCTTACGCCAAGGCGTTTGAGGACTCGTCATGCCTCAAAATGGTTCTTGATTGGGGAGATGCACATGACGCCGTTTGACGACAAGAAAAATCCTTCGAAGGCAACTGCGACCGCTGCAATAGATGATGCGCTTCGCGAAGAGGCGGCGCAGGAACCAGATCCTGTTTCAACTGCGCCAGTTATAAAAGAAACTCAAATCATTGCGATTTACGGTAAGGGCGGCATCGGCAAGAGTTTTACGCTCGCAAATCTCTCTTACATGATGGCGCAGCAGGGCAAAAAAGTTCTCCTGATTGGGTGCGATCCAAAAAGTGACACGACATCGCTGCTGTTCGGGGGGCGCGCTTGTCCGACTATTATTGAAACCTCGACCAAGAAAAAACTAGGCGGCGAAGAAGTCGCCATCGGTGACGTCTGCTTCAAGCGCGATGGCGTTTTTGCGATGGAGCTTGGCGGCCCGGAAGTCGGCCGCGGCTGTGGCGGGCGCGGCATCATTCATGGTTTCGAACTTTTGGAGAAACTCGGGTTTCATGAATGGGATTTCGACTACGTACTTTTAGATTTTCTAGGTGATGTCGTGTGTGGCGGTTTTGGCCTGCCGATTGCGAGGGACATGTGCCAGAAAGTGATTGTTGTCGGCTCTAATGATCTGCAATCACTTTACGTAGCCAACAATGTTTGTTCTGCAGTCGAGTATTTCCGAAAACTCGGCGGCAATGTCGGCGTCGCCGGGATGGTGATCAATAAGGATGACGGCACTGGGGAGGCGCAGAACTTCGCAAAGGCCGTCGGCATTCCGCTTCTCGCTGCTATTCCTGCTGACGAGGATATTCGCCGCAAAAGCGCCAATTATCAGATCGTCGGTAGGCCTGGCGAGCGTTGGGGGCCGATGTTTGAAGAACTCGCGTCCAATGTCGCAAGCGCGCCGCCTGTTCATCCGACGCCGCTCGTCCATGACGATCTCTTGAACTTGTTTTCCGCTGAAGAAACCGGCGCTGATTTCGAACTCGAACCGGCGACAATTGCAGATATGTGCGGGAAGGACGCCGTCGAAAAACCGTCTCTTGAAGTGATCTACGAGGAGATTTGAAAGACTTGTGACAGAGCTTATCAACACGATTGGCGAATCAGACGCGCGCGAAGCCGTCTATGACGATGCTGGCGCAGCGCCAGTCGTGTTGGGAGAAGCTGCGCCCGCAGATGCTACGGCGTATGCGTCCAGCGGATGCCATGGCGGCGCGGAGGAAATGCGACGAGCGGCGAAAGCGGCGGGCAAATCAGAAACGCTGGAACGCTACGCAAAAGATTATCCTCAAGGACCACACGACCAGCCACAATCCATGTGTCCCGCCTTTGGTTCTTTGCGTGTTGGTTTGCGTATGAAACGCACGGCGACGATTTTGTCGGGCTCCGCCTGCTGCGTATACGGACTGACATTTACGTCACACTTCTACGGCGCCAAGCGCTCTGTCGGCTATGTGCCTTTTAATTCCGAAACACTTGTCACCGGTAAACTCTTTGAAGACATCAAAGAGGCGGTGGAGGAAACGGCTGATCCCGACAAATATGATGTGATTGTCGTTACGAACTTGTGCGTACCAACGGCGTCGGGCGTACCATTGCGACTGCTTCCAAAAAATATCAATGGCGTGCGCATAATCGGCATCGACGTACCGGGCTTTGGCGTGCCGACTCATGCTGAAGCGAAAGACATTCTCGCTGGGGCGATGTTGAACTATGCGCGTCTCGAAGCGGAGGAGGGGCCGGTGCAACGGCCTGCGGAGCGCCCCGCCGATGATCCGGAAGATTTGCCGAAGATAACGCTACTCGGCGAAATGTTTCCAGCCGATCCCATCGGTATCGACCAAATGCTGAAGCCTATGGGGCTTGCCGCCGGGGCTGTCGCGCCGACTAGAGAATGGCGCGAGCTTTACGCTGCGCTCGATTGCGCCGCCGTTGCCGCTATCCATCCGTTCTACACGGCATCTGTACGGGAATTTGAGACGGCAGGGCGCGCCGTCGTTGGTTCCGCGCCAGTGGGCGTAGACGGTACAGCCGCCTGGCTTGCCTCTATTGGCGAGGCCTGTGGTGTGGCGCAATCGAAAACCGACGCTGCGAAAAATGCGGTACTGCCGGCGATAGCCGGCGCTCTTGGCACAGCGCCAGTCAAAGGACGAGTGACATTGTCCGGTTACGAAGGATCAGAGCTACTCGTCGCGCGTTTGCTCGTCGAATCGGGCGCTGATGTGCGATATGTCGGATCGGCGTGTCCGCGTACGAAATGGTCAGACGCGGATCGAGAGTGGTTGGAGGCGCGCGGCGTCCACGTGCAATATCGCGCCTCGCTAGAGCAAGACTTGGCGGCGTTCGAGGAATTCCAGCCAGACCTCGCCATCGGCACAACGCCTATTGTGCAAAAGGCGAAAGAGGCGGCGACGCCCGCGCTGTACTTTACTAATCTCATATCCGCACGACCTTTAATGGGGCCAGCCGGCGCAGGATCACTTGCGCAAGTCGTGAACGCCGCCATCGCCGGCAAGTCGCGCTTCGACGCCATGCGCGCATTTTTCGAAGACGTCGGTGAGGGTGACAAGACCGGCGTCTGGGAAGAAGCGCCGGTCGTGAACACGGATTTCCGGCGAAAACAAAGGCGAAAACTTGAAATTCAGGCAAAGCGTAATGCGAATCTGGAGGCGCCGGTCGGATGTTGATCCAGGATCACGATCGTGCGGGCGGTTATTGGGGCTCGGTATACGTCTTTACGGCGATTAAGGGGCTGCAGGTCGTGATTGACGGACCGGTGGGATGCGAGAATCTGCCGGTGACGTCAGTTCTTCACTATACGGATGCTTTGCCTCCCCATGAATTGCCAATAGTCGTGACGGGCCTCGCCGAAGAAGAGCTTGGTCAGCACGGTACGGAAAACGCGATGAAGCGGGCTCGTGGCGCGCTCGACCCTGAGCTCCCGGCGGTGGTCGTTACGGGCTCGATCGCAGAAATGATTGGCGGCGGCGTCACGCCGGAAGGCGCAAACATCCAGCGTTTTCTACCACGCACCATTGACGAAGACCAATGGCAAAGCGCTGATCGCGCGTTGCTCTGGCTGTGGACTGAATACGGACAAACCAAGGGCCGCGATCCGAAACCAAGAAAACGAACTGCAGGCGCACGGCCGACAGTTAATATCATCGGCCCGACCTATGGCATGTTCAACATGCCGTCCGATCTCCACGAAATTCGCAGGCTAGTCGAGGGTATCGGCGCCGAAGTGAACATGGTGTTCCCACTGGGCAGCCACATAGCTGACGTACGCCGGCTCATCGACGCTGACATTAACATCTGCATGTATCGGGAGTTTGGCCGGTCGCTTTGCGAGACGATGGGCAAGCCATATTTGCAGGTGCCGATCGGCCTGCACTCCACGACTAAATTTCTGCACAAATTGGGCGAATTGGCCGGGCTCGACCCTGAACCATTTATCGAGAACGAAAAACACACGACGATTAAGCCGCTTTGGGATCTTTGGCGTTCGGTAACGCAGGATTTCTTCAGTACGGCAAATTTCGGGATCGTCGCCAACGAAACCTACGCCCGCGGCGTACGCAATTTTCTTGAAAACGATCTGGGGCTGCCATGTGTTTTCGCTTTCGCACGTACGGCGGGTTGCAAACCTGACAATGATGCGGTGCGCGATGCAATTCACAGCAGCGCCCCTTTCGTTGTCTTTGGGAGCTTTAATGAACGGATGTATTTGCAGGAAGCTGGCGCGCGGTCATGCTTTATTCCGGCGTCATTTCCAGGTGCGGTAATCAGGCGCCATACGGGTACGCCGTTCATGGGCTACGCCGGCGCCTCGTATATTGTGCAGGAATACTGCAACGCGCTTTTTGACGCTTTGTTTCACATCCTACCGCTTGGCGTTGATCTTGATAAAACGGAAGCAACGCCTTCTCGCATGGCACAGCAGTTGCCATGGGATGAAGAGGCAAGCCGCAGTCTCGACAAAATTGTTGAAACATATCCGGTACTGACACGCATCTCTGCTGCAAAGCGGTTGCGTGATCATGCAGAAGCAGAGGCGCGCCGCGCAGAAGAGGCACAAGTCACTGAAGCGCGCGTCGTCGCCAGTCACCAAACGCTCGGAGGTATGCGGGCGGCTTAACGAAAGACGACAACAGGAGGCAAAGTATGGCGAATGCAGAACTGACCGACGATCACGCCCCAAGTACAGCTGGGCGTACGGAGTATCGGTTTTACTTGTTGCTTCTTTTCCCTGTTTTTCTGATTGCCGCGCTAATCGGTCGAATCTTTCCTAGTAAGCGCGCGCATAACGGGCGCCGATCGGTTTTTCGCGAGGCCGCGGACATGGCGCATAGCGTTATCCCGTGGGTTTTCACGGGTCGGTGAATTGAGATTTTTGAGTTTTGAAGGGCATTCCGCCCCTCAAAAGCCCGAGGTCGCAGGGCAAGGCATGCGACGAAGACCGATGGTCGAAATAAGGAGGTAGCATATGGCCAGTGACACGCCGGCAAGGTCTGAGTCGTTGTCTGGACTGACGCCGGCTGAGGCACAAGAATTCCACAAGATATTTATGATGAGTTTTATCATCTTTACACTGATAGCTGTGGTCGCCCATTTCCTGGTTTGGATTTGGCGTCCATGGATAGGATAGGAGGCTGAAATCATGTGGAAGATTTGGCTACTCTTTGATCCACGCAGAGCGCTTGTTGGTTTGTTCATTTTCTTGTTCACTCTCGCGCTTCTGATTCACTTCATCCTCTTAAGCTCTCCGCGCTACAATTGGATCGGAACGTCAGCGACGACAACGTCCATGATGTTAGAATCCGATGACGTAATAAGAAGAGCTTAACAACATTGGTTGGCGGCGCTGAATCAGCGCCGCCAACTGCCAAACAGATGCCGTTTCGACAGCGGCTTACAACCTGCGCCAAGCGAAAACTACATGAGGATATCCCAATGGCGTTACTGAGCTTTGAAAGAAAATACCGCGTTCGTGGCGGGACGCTAATTGGCGGCGATCTGTTTGATTTCTGGGTCGGTCCGTTTTTCGTGGGCTTTTTCGGCGTAACGACGATCTTTTTTGCTGCGCTCGGGACAGCGCTGATTTTTTACGGCGCAGCGCTCGGCGATACGTGGAACCCGTGGCTAATCAGCATTGATCCGCCGGATGTCAGTTACGGTCTTGCACTAGCGCCTTTAACCGAGGGTGGCCTTTGGCAAATCATTACTTTCTGCGCCATCGGCGCATTCGTTTCGTGGGCGCTTCGGGAAGTAGAAATATGTCGCAAACTCGGCATTGGTTACCACGTGCCTATTGCTTTCGGTGTTGCAATTTTTGCGTATGTTACTCTCGTTGTGATCCGGCCGATATGGATGGGCGCGTGGGGCTATGGATTTCCATACGGTATCATGAGTCACTTAGACTGGGTGTCGGTAACCGGCTATCAGTATGGAAACTTCCACTACAATCCAGCGCATATGATTGCAATAACGTTCTTTTTTACAACGTGTCTTGCATTGGCGCTACACGGCGGCGCCGTGCTTTCCGCAACCAATCCGGGCCAAGGCGAAGAAGTAAAAGCGCCGGAGCATGAGAATGCATTCTTCCGCGACGTAATGGGCTATTCTATCGGCACGCTTGGCATTCACAGACTGGGCCTCTTCCTAGCCCTCAATGCCGGATTCTGGAGCGCCATCTGCATTGTCATTAGCGGGCCGCTTTACGAGGGCTCGTGGATAGACTGGTGGAACTGGTGGAAAAACATTCCAATCTGGAGCTAACGGGGCGCGATCATCATGGCTGACTATCAAAACATACTAACACAGGTTCAGGTACGCGGGCATTACGATTCCGGTATAGCGTTGCCCACCGGAGATTGGGAGCGCGATCACATAAAACATTTCAGCACCTTGCTCGGCAGAATCGGCGACGCTCAGATCGGGCCGATCTATCTCGGATGGACCGGTGTTGCTTCGCTCTTTTTCGGATTCATAGCGATTGAAATTATTGGTCTTAACATGTGGGCGAGCGTTGGTTGGGACCCAGTGAAATTTTTTGGCCAACTCGCCTGGTTATCGCTAGATCCCCCGCTTCCGGAGCACGGCCTGAATCCGTTCCCGCCCTTAAACGAGGGTGGCTGGTGGTTGATGGCCGGATTTTTCTTGACGACATCGATAATCCTTTGGTGGATCCGCACTTATCGACGCGCCAGGCAACTCAAAATGGGAACGCATGTTGCTTGGGCGTTCGCTTCCGCTATCTGGCTGTATCTCGTTCTCGGCTTCATCCGGCCATTGATGATGGGATCGTGGAGTGAAGCGGTGCCGTTCGGGATTTTCACACACCTCGATTGGACGAACAATTTCTCACTGATTTACGGCAATCTATTCTACAATCCATTCCACATGCTCTCAATCGTGTTCCTTTACGGATCCGCACTACTATTCGCGATGCATGGCGCAACCATTCTGGCGGTCAGCCGGTTTGGCGGCGAGCGTGAGATAGAACAGATATATGATCGCGGCACGGCGTCAGAACGCGCAGCGCTCTTCTGGCGCTGGACCATGGGCTTCAACGCCTCAATGGAGTCCATTCACCGTTGGGCGTGGTGGTTTGCTATCTTGTGTCCGCTGACTGGCGGTATCGGGATTTTGCTGACCGGCACCGTTGTCGACAATTGGTATCTGTGGGGGATCGAGAACGGATTCGCGAGATTCTAGGAATCGCCAATGATCGCTACATTAAAGATTAGAGGCTTTAAGGTGCCGCTTGGCTGACGTTTACGGAGGAACTCTACTCCGGTTCGCACCTTGCAAGAATTAATTCGTAGTTTCGGCAACCTCTACAGTTAATACCGGCAGGCCAAAAATATTGCCTTTGCCGGTATTGCTGACTCTGCCGCTGGAGTTCAACTCGAACGCATCTTGATAATCGACTTTGATACCATTGAGCTTGAGTAGGTAATTGAACGTCAGCAAGTCATCTTCAATTTTTGCAGGACGTAACTGCTGCGCGTCAGTTGCTTTGAGCATCAGCCCGCCCGGCATATCCTGCAAACACCATTCGCGTTTTTTTTGACTGCCATTTTTGAAAGTGAGCGTTTCCCGGAAAATCAACACGCCGTCTTCAACCGCACCTGAAGACTTGATGTCGATTTCTTGGCGTAACAAGCCGAAAAACCCGCGTACGAGGCCCTTCCAGCGTTTTTGCCCGCCAAGACAAGCTATCGCCATCGACATTTCCTCAGATTCTGAATGCGACGCCGTTTGCTTGGTAGGTGGCGACGAGGACACAACGGCTAAACAATCGAAATCCTGCATTTGATCCTCCCCTTGCCTGTAAAGTGATTGAACTCAGTCGGCGGGCATAGGCTGATGCGCTTAAACGCCGTACTTAAATGTTACGATTGTGGAGCGTGAACGGATGACAAAAAACGCAATAAAATTGGCGAAAATGGCGCTGTTTTCACGGCTTGCGCCCGACGGATACGGGGCAAATTTGCAGCCGCCACAATCAAGTGGGTGAGATTGCGGTCCGGCTTCATTTACCGCAATCAATTGCGCCGGCGGGGCGGTCGGGAAAAAGGAATTCATCCTGCCGGCCAAAATCGCAGATTCATATGTTAACCTGGCGCACCATTGCGGAGTGTAGAGCACGACAATGCCAGAAAACATCGCGCAAAAGTCAGCCGGCTCAATGCACAAGGACGCGCCTAAACGCGTGATGGTGCTTGGCGCTACGGGTACGATTGGTCAGAAGACGGTACAAGCGCTCGTGCAGCATGGTCACAAAGTGGTCTGTTGTGTTCGGCTCCGGTCAGGTGTCGGCGCCGCTCTTTCGCCGAGCGATGTTAAAGCACGGCTGGAAGGTGCGGTCGTTCGGGTAGGGGACGTCACCGATCCGCGATCTCTTGAAAAGGATGGGTTTTGCGGTGAGCCCTTCGACGCGCTTGTTTCTTGCTTGGCGTCGCGAACCGGCGCGCCGCAGGACGCATGGAGGATCGATTATAAAGCGCACGCCGATGCGCTCGATATCGCCAAGAGAGCCGGCATATCGCATATGACGCTTTTGTCGGCGATTTGTGTTCAAAAACCGAAGCTTGAATTTCAAAAAGCGAAGCTCGCCTTCGAGAAAGAGCTGATTGACTCCGGCATCGCCTATACGATTGTCAGGGCAACAGCGTTTTTCAAATCGCTGTCAGGACAGGTTGAGCGGGTGAAGCAAGGAAAGCCTTACCTGGTGTTCGGCAATGGTATGCTCACAGCCTGCAAACCAATTAGCGACGGTGACCTTGGACATTTCCTTGCGGGGTGTGTGGGCGATGAACGTCTTCACAATCGGATTCTTCCGATCGGCGGGCCGGGCGAGGCGATAACGCCGAATGAGCAAGGGGAATTTCTGTTTAAATTGCTCGGCCAGAAACCGCGCTTCAAAAATGTTCCGCCAGGCTTCTTAAAGGGGATAGCCAGTGTGTTGTCTGTTGGTGGCCGAATTTTTCCGTCCCTTACGACAAAAGCAGAGTTGGCGCGCATCGGACATTACTATGCAACGGAGTCTATGCTGGTTTGGGACGCGAATTTGAAAGAATATAGTGCTGAACAGACGCCCTCGACCGGAAGCGAAACGCTTTTCGACTATTACGAAAGCCTTGTGCGTGGAGAGGCGAAGTTAGAGCGAGGTGATCATGCAGTGTTTTAGCGCCGCTTTAAGCGACCTGCCTCGCCAGGGCGCATTGCGACCAGATTTCTGAAAGTGCTGAAACAAGTCGCTCTATGTCAATGTCAGAATGAACCGGTGACGGTGTGATCCGCAAACGCTCAGTACCCTTTGGAACTGTCGGGTAATTGATGGGCTGAACGTAGATGCCATGGTTCGCCATTAGCCAATCGGAAATCCACTTGCATTTGACAGGATCGCCCACCATCACCGGCACGATATGACTTGGGTTATCGAGCGTTGGAATCCCGATGGCGGCAAGTTTTCGGCGAACTTTTGCAACGCGATCGCGTTGCACAAGGCGCTCCTGGTTGCTTTCTTTTAGATGTTGTATGGAAGCACGCGCGCCGGCAGCGACGGCTGGCGGCAGCGCAGTTGTAAAGATAAAGCCTGACGCAAAACTGCGAATAAAATCGCAGAGCGCGGTTGATGCTGCGATGTAACCGCCAAGCACGCCGAAGGCTTTGCCGAGCGTGCCTTCGATAACGGTCAAACGATCCATCAAGCCTTCGCGCTCGGCGATGCCGCCGCCGCGTGCGCCGTAAAGGCCAACGGCGTGCACTTCGTCCAAATAGGTCATTGCGTTATACTTGTCCGCAACATCACAAAACTCGGCAATGGGAGCGATATCGCCATCCATCGAGTAGACAGATTCAAAAGCGATGAGTTTCGGCGCGGCGGGATCATCCTGAAGAATAAGGCGTTCGAGATCCGCAGGGTCGTTATGTTTGAAGATGCGCTTTTCCGCTTTTGAGTGGCGAATGCCTTCGATCATCGAAGCATGATTGAGGCTATCCGAGTAAACGATACAATTTGGAATACGCGAGGCGAGGGTGCCCAGCGCCGCCCAGTTAGATACGTAGCCGGATGTGAAGATCAGCGCTGATTCCTTTCCGTGGAGATCGGCAAGCTCGCGCTCTAACAATACGTGATAGTGGTTGGTTCCTGAAATATTGCGAGTGCCGCCGGCGCCCGCGCCGCATTTTTCGATCGCTTCGTGCATGGCTGCGGTGACTTTTGGGTGTTGCCCCATGCCGAGATAATCGTTTGAACACCAGACTGTAACCTTATCGGGACCAAGTTCGCCATGATTGGTTGCCGACGGAAAGGCGCCAGCCTTTCGTTCTATATCGGCGAAGACGCGATAGTTTCCCTCATCGCGCAGGCCGTCGAGCTCTTGGCGGAAGAAATTTTCGTAATTCATTATCGTCTCCATTCGGATGAAACGGGTTTTGTTGGATTAGATTGAGGTGAGCGCATCGCCCACTTCCAGAGCGCTGCATCAGCTTGAAAACCAGGAAGGGGCAGCACAAGCGCCCAGTGCTCGATGACGGCGAGCCCTGCCAGGGTCGCAATCATGATAAGGCCCGCGGATGGAAAAGCATTCAAGGGCGTATTCGCCGCTTGATATAAGATCATCGCGGCGGCGGAAGTGGCAAGGGTGATCGCGATTGGCGCAAATGTCGATATCGCCCGCTTTTGAAAATAACTCTTCAGATAGCTAAGATGCGACGGAAGAAAGTCGTCTGCGATATTTGGCGCGCCAAAAAATACAATCAGCTTTGCGCTGATCCGCATGCCCCACAATAGGAAGAACGTCCACGCAGCGATCTGATTCACAGCGCCCCAGCTTATGATCAGTATCATGACCGCATGAATGGCGATCACAAGTTCGTGGTGGATCACTGTCTTAGTCGAGGCGACAAAACGCGGCCAGGTTGCAAGGCCGGGTGGGCAGGGGCTTTTGCGCGGCCCGCTTATATAGCCCAAGAGAAACATCACTTCATGCCATGCCCACAGCACCACACCGGTTGCAAAGCCGGCATAGGCCGCAAAAGCGCTCGTCTGGTCGCGCAGCAAAAGCAGTGCGATGGTCGCGCCAGCAAGCAGGCCCGTGGCGCCCAACGCCGTCCATTTGAACGTGCGTTTAGGAAGGCCGATCAGCCAGAGAATAACGCCGGTGCTGAACCACCAGAGCAATACGGCGAAAAGAACTGGCTGAAGGATTTCGATCATCGAGCGCTCTACCAGACTGGTTCTAGCCGTGTTGTGAGCGGCGGCGTATTTGCCTTCGGTTTCATGAAAAACAGGCGAATGAAAGCGCTTCCAACCGAAAGTCCGTACCTTGCTCGACCGAGCAACGCTCCTGGGCCCTTACCTTTCAAGTCCTCTAAGGCGTCAGCAGCGGTTCGCAAATTTTCAAGTACCTTGTAGAAATTCGGGTTGTTGAGATCGAGTTCAACCGGGAAGACCTGACGCGAGATCTCGGTCGTCAGGCGGAAAACGCGTTTGTCATATTCTGTTGGATCAAGTCCCAGCGCTTTGTGAAACGCTGGTCTGCGGTGGTCGCGAATATACATGGTCGCGAAGACAGCGAGCAGGAAGAACCTGATCCACAGTTTGTTCGCCCCGGTCAATAGTTTCGGATCAGTGCGCATCAGAAGCGCGAATGCTTCGCCATGACGGAACTCGTCATTACACCATTCTTCAAACCATTTGAAAATGGGGTGAAAGCGTCGTTCCGGATGGCGTTCCAGCTGACGGAAAATTGTGATGTAGCGAGCGTAACCGATCTTTTCGGACAAATAGACGCTATAGAAAATGAATTTCGGTTTGAAGAAATGGTACTTCTTTGTCTTAGTCAAAAAACCAAGATCAATGCCGATACCGAAATCTTTCAATACATGATTGATAAACCCTGCATGACGCGCTTCGTCTCGGCTCATATACTTAAAAAGCGCTTTGATGTCAGGGTTCTTGACCTGTTTGACGATTTCAGCGTACAGCACGCACCCAGAAAATTCAGCCGTTAGAGAGCTCACAAGAAAGTCAACGAATTCGCGCTGCAAATCCGGCGGCAGTTTTTCCAGCATATTATCGAATTCATCGGTGCGCTTGAAATGGCTTTTGTTGTAATCAGTTTCGAGTTCTTTGATCAGTTTGTCCCACTCCTTGCGAACGGGCGTTACATCGATTTTGTCCATTGCTTCAAAATCGGTTGTATAAAACCGGGGACTTAAAACTGTTTCAGTTGTGGCGGCTTTGTTCGTGTCGAATTTGTTCGATGCGGCGAGTTCTTCAAGTGTTTCTGGCACTATATCCTCCCTGGAGAAAAGCTCACTTCATAGAGCTCGGTTAATTCAAATTGGGATTTAAGGCGAAGCCAAAGCTTCTCCATTAGATTGGCGCGCATAACGGTTGCCTTGCGGTGCAATGTGATACACTCGCCGAATGGCACAGTTACAGACTGCCCATGCACTATTATTCGATCGCCGAGTGTGGGTTGAACGTTTCCGTCAAGTTCCACATGGGCTTCGAGCGTTTCGTTAGTATGCTTGACTGTAATCGTGCATGGTATGGTGAAGCGTCGTTTTGTCGAGGCAATTGCGTTATTCATGCGTCTCCATCCTCATTTCCAAGAAGCTGCGCAAAATCTCCGGCATTGATGTCGCCAAAAGCCTCAAGGCCGATGGTTTTGCCGGTAACCGTGTCGGTAAGCAGCAACCTACCTTTTTCAGTTCGGGCGATTTCAAATGGAGCGTCGGCGCTGCCGCCACTGACTTTTCGCTCGTGAGCGACAGCGCGCATGGCAGTGCGCACAAAGCCACCCGTCTCCGGTGGGAAGATTGTGATCGTCTGCCCGCTTTCAAATTCATAGACACCAACGCCGCCATCAGATTCGTCAGCAAATACAACCTTCGCGCTTGCGACTATGTGTTGCTCCGGTTCGAGTTGCCGGCCGATATCAGTAAGTTGTGAAACGCCGACGCCGACGACGGATAAACTCACCATAGCGGCGGCCCCAAAGAGAAGGGGTAACGGTATTCTTTCGGGCTGATGAGGCATGGGTGCAATCAATCTCCTATGCTGGCGCCGTCGCCTTACCGTGAATAGGCGCTGCAACATCAGTCGTCGGCGCTTCCAGCGTTATGTTGACGTTCGAGGGTGCGTTGTTCTTCATGGCGCTGCAGAGCGTCGCCGCAACCTGATCGGCGTTCGCGATCGCGCGCAGCATTGGCTGCGGTGCCGAAAAGCGCCAAGGCCGTGCATGCGGCCACAAATGCAGATAGGCAATTTTTGATTTGTTGGTTGTTGACAATGCGATCGACCCGCGATCTCTGCCGTGATGCTTTAGTCCGGCTGTTTTAATTGCCGTGAACGGAATATTGACGTATTTGCGAATGGCGACGCCATATCGAAAGACAATTCGTCTGTTTGTGATTGTATAAATTGTTGAGCGCGCCATCAGCCAGCCGAGAATAAAGAGCAACCCGCCAGCAGCAATGACACCAAGCATTGACGATGTTGCGACACCTGCCATTTCTGATGTCGCACCGTCGCGCGCTGCGATCGCAGCAATGCGCCAAAGGGTGAAAAGCGCGAAATAGGCAAATACTAGTCGGATGCGTAGCGCTTGAATTGTGAGTGTTAAGCCGTTCGGCTTGCCCTGCCACATAATTTCTTCGCCTTGCGGCAGCTCTTCAGGCAAACCAGGAATTGGTTCCGAATTGCCATCCTCTTCGTCGTGAAAGAGCGCCTTCATGCGAGGCTCTCCGTGCGCGCGGGCGTTGCATAGAGTTTGCCGCCCGCATAATAACCGGCGATCATATCTTCCTCGAGGCGCGTGACAGTGTCCGGCGATTTCGTTTTTGGAACGCCGGCGAAATGGTGGGCGAAAATAGCATCAACGTCGACACGATTGCGGCGCTTATCGATTTTCGCAAATGGCATCGGCAAGAGAACGTTGTTTGGCGTCTCCCCAGCGCCAATGTTCACTTCAAGGTAGCGGATAATTGCTTCTGATCGATCAACCCACACATCGACAACTTTGCCAGAGGGAGCATTGTCGCCGCCATATACGGTCATGCCAACAGGATTTGGGCTGGATTCCGCGACATATATATGTCCGTCGACCCGAAGGGGCGCGATTCGAGTTCTTCCGTCATCGGTCAGATCAGCGACGTCATCGCGCTCTGCATAGGATGCGGGACCAACCCCGTCACGCATGGGATCGCCCGTGGGCTGATAGGGCGCCCCCGGCCAAACGGCGGTGCGCGCCATCGCGTGTTGGCGCGTATCGCGTTTGCCGTGAGGGACGGTCACTGTTCCGCGGTTATGTGGCAAGATGAATGTTTTTTTCGGTGCGTACCAAAAGACGCCCTCATCTTCTAGTTTTCCATCCGTATCGCGTTCGAGGGGATAGCCTTCCCGCCGGTCTTCGCGCCGAAGATAAAATATCAGTCCAAAGAAAAATAGTGTGAACGCCCATAAGGATATATCGACCATATCAATACCGCTCACAAATTCACCGCCAAAAATCATCATTTCTCTCCTTTGGCTAGGGTCAGCCGGGGAACGCAGGCAGACCAAACTTATCCTTCGGCCGTGATTGCGCCACTGGCGCGTAACGCGCCAACGGGCCGATTGTGGCCAGTGTTGCAAACAACAACAAAATCTCTAGATGATAAACTGCGCTGTAGCCTATCGCAGGGTTTGTCAGCGCCGGCCCAAGCGCGCCGTCAGCAGCCAGTGCGCCAACCACATCGCGCAACGCCCCGCCAAGCGCGATGGCTACGCCAGCGGCGGTCGCTTGAACAGCGCCCCAGGCGCCAAGCGCTATTCCACTATCGCTGTGCTTCGCCAGAGCCATTACGGAAGTTAGTGTACAGACGGAAAAAAGCCCGCCGCCAAACCCAATTAAAGCGGTTCCGATACGGAAGAGCGATGCAGAGCCTAACGGCTCGGCGAAGATAACCGCGGAAAAAGCGAAAATACCGATAAGGGCGCCAACGCCGGCCAAGCGATGCGGCTCACCGCCACGCATTAGGCGACGCGTTGCAAATGCAAATCCAGCTAATGTTCCCGCGGCGAAGATTGCAGTAAGCAGCGTCGTTGCACTGACTGATAAATTCAATATCTCACCGCCGTAAGGTTCAAGGAGCACGTCCTGCATAGAAAACGCTGCAGCGCCGAGGCCGACGGCGACGAGCAGCCGTTTTGCGCGCGGGTCTGCGACCAGTCGGCCCCAGGAGTCTTTAAACCGTGGGCGCGGGGATTTTGGATCGGTCAGCGCTGGATTGCGCGTTTCCTGTTTCCAAAGAGCGATCATATTCAGGGCCATTGTGACAACGGCGGCGCCTTGGATCACTTTAATCAGTTTCAACTGCGTGAATTCGCTGAGCAAAACACCGAACACAAGCGCGCTGGCGCCCATGCCGACGAGAAGCATGACATATAAAAGTGCAACGACACGTGGCTGCGTCTTCTCCGGCGCAATATCGGTTGCAAGGGCAAGTCCTGCTGTTTGCGTGGCATGAAGTCCGGCGCCGACTAAAAGAAAGGCAAGTGCCGCGCCCGCCTGACCAACCCACACGGGGCCGTTGACGGCGTCTCCAGAAAGAATGAGCAATGCAAAGGGCATGATGGCGAGCCCGCCAAACTGTAAGAGCGATCCGAACCAGATATATGGTCCGCGCCGCCACCCAAGCAGCGAGCGGTGGGTGTCTGACTTGTGGCCGATGAGCGCGCGGAATGGCGCAAAGACCAGGGGTAATGAAACCATCAACGCCACCAGCCAGGCAAAAACGCCAAGTTCGACAATCATGACGCGATTGATGGTTCCAGTAAGGAGCGTTAACGCCATGCCGACCGAAATCTGGAACAGCGAAAGCCGTAAGAGACGCCCCAATGGCAGCGTCTCACTCGCCGCATCGGCGAATGGCAGGAACTTTGTTCCGACCTCTGTCCAAAGGTCCGCCCATTTGGGTTTATCTGCGCGAAATTCGGTCATTCGGCCGCAAGCTCCATCGCGTTCGAGATGTAAAAACCAGATTTGACCCGCCTGCTTTGTGCGATCCGCCACCCATTTAGTCGGAGGGTGTCGCTGACACGAGCGCGAAGGCGGTTTTCGGCGACAGGCTGTATGGCCGGCGCGCGATCGCCTTTCGGAAAAAATTTCCCAACGCCGTGCATTGCGGCCAGCAATGGCGTTTTCGGAGCAAATGTGAACAGTATCGACTGCGACGTGCGCGCTGCGAACCCTTCGATCACGCGAACGATATCGTGTGCATTGTAATGAATGAGAGAATCCATCGCGACAACATGGTCAAACCGGCCGAGCTCAGGATTGAACATGTCGCCGGCTTTGAATTCGATTGAGCCGCGATAGTCCTTACCGCAATAGCGTTCGCGTGCGAGTTTAAGCAGCGTTGTTGAAAGATCGACGGCGACAACATCGGCGCCGCGTTTTGCAGCTTCAATGGACAATTGTCCCGCCCCGCAACCGGCGTCCAGAATGCGCCGTCCGCTTAAGTCATCCGGCAACCAGCCAAGCAACGTCGCGCGCATGGCGTCGCGGCCGGCCCGCACTGTTGCGCGCACGCCGCTCACTGGCGCATCCGACATGAGTTTCGCCCAAGCGTTAGCAGCGGTGCGATCGAAATAGGTTTCGAGTTCGCCTCTTCTCTCAATATACGTTGCAGAGTTCATCGATCATTCAAATCCCAAAAAGTCGAAGATTTCGCGGTCTTTCATCGGCGTCGCCTCGACCGGCTCGGCGCCGTCCCAAAGGCTTTGCACAAGGCGCAAATATTCTTCTCGCACTGCTTCAAGCTCCGGCGAGGTTTCCATTTCAAAGAGAGTGGACTTTTTTAACCGCGACCGTCGAATGACATCCAAGTCCGGAAAATGCGCGAGCCGGCGCATGCCCGTGGCGTCATTGTAGCGGTCGATTTCATCGGTTGCGGCGGAACGATTCGCAATGACGCCGCCAAGGCGCACGTCGTAGTTTTTCGCCTTCGCTTGGATCGCGGAAATGATCCGGTTCATGGCGAAGATCGAATCAAAGTCGTTCGCTGTGACAATGAGGCCGCGTTCCGCATGCTGAAGCGGAGAGGCGAACCCGCCGCATACGACGTCGCCCAAAACGTCGAAGATGACGACGTCAGTATCTTCAAGCAGGTGGTGTTCTTTTAAGAGCTTAACGGTCTGGCCGACGACATAACCGCCGCAGCCAGTGCCCGCTGGCGGACCGCCAGCCTCGACGCACATGACGCCGTTATAGCCCTCAAAGACGAAGTCTTCCGTGCGCAGTTCTTCGGTGTGGAATTCAACCGACTCCAAAACGTCAATCACCGTCGGCATCAATCGTTTGGTCAACGTGAAAGTGGAGTCGTGTTTAGGGTCGCATCCAATCTGCAAAACGCGTTTGCCGAGATGAGAAAAGGCGGCGGAAAGATTTGACGACGTCGTCGACTTGCCTATCCCGCCTTTGCCATAAACTGCAAAGACCTTCGCTGCTTCTATCTCCATCTTTGGGTCGAGCCGAACCTGAACGCTGCCTTCGCCGTCAGGAGGCGAGTCTACGCTAGGTCGATCAAGATCAAGCAATGTCATCGGTCAATTCTCCAATTCGTTACGCCACTGCGCTTGTAGTGACGCCTTCAATACGGTCTTCGAGTTCTTCGCCGGCCTCCCTCAACGCTTCGAGCGTTTCGTCATCCGGCGCCCAATAGTTACGCTCTGAAGCCTCCAGGAGCCGGTTTGCGACTTTGGCGCAGGATTTGGGATTAAGATCAGCCAGCCTGTTACGAAGCTCTGTATCAAGAACAAATGTTTCAGTGATGCGCTTATAAATCCAAGGATCGACTTGGCCTGTTGTCGCCGACCACCCCATGGTGTTTGTCACATGCGCTTCGATCTGGCGGACGCCCTCATAGCCGTGGCGCAACATGCCCTCATACCATTTGGGGTTAAGCGTGCGCGTGCGCGCCTCAAGCGCAACCTGCTCAGACAGGGTGCGCACAACGCCGCCGCCGCGGGTCTGGTCGCCGATATAGACAGGAGCATCCGCGCCGCGAGCGCGTTTAACAGCGCGCCCGATGCCACCGAGCGTGTCAAAATAGTGATCGATGGAGGTAAGACCGAGCTCTACCGACTCAAGGTTTTGATATGCTAAGTCTACGTCCTGCAGGATGCTGTCGAGCAATGCCGACTGCTGTGCTGGCGCGCCGTTAACGCCGTAAGCAAAGCATTTGCGTGTTGCATAAGCGTCGGCCAGTTCGTCTTCGTCATTCCAGCAGCCCGCCTCTACGAGTTGATTGACGTTCGAACCATAGGCGCCGTCTGCATTTGAGAAGACGCGCAAAGCAGCAGTTTCTAAGTCGCAGCCATGTTGTTCCTGATAAGCGAGCGCATGTTTGCGCATGAAATTCTGCTCCAGCGGTTCGTCCGCCTGTGCTGCAGCGAAAGCCGCTTCCGCCAACATGCGCGTTTGCAATGGCAATAGATCGCGAAAAATGCCGGACAACGTGGCGATGACGTCTATGCGCGGCCGGCCAAGCTCTTCAAGTGAGATGAGATCAGCGCCGGCGAGACGGCCATAACTGTCAAAGCGCGGTTTTGCGCCAATCAGCGCTAGCGCTTGCGCCAGCTGTGCGCCTTCGCTTTTTAGATTATCTGTGCCCCAAAGAACTATCGCTACGGTTTCTGGAAAAGCGCCGCTTTCTGCTTTGTGCCGCGCCAGCAACCGATCCGCTTGACGAGCGCCATCAGAGACCGCAAAGGGGCTGGGCAAGCGGAATGGATCGAAACCGTGAATATTGCGACCTGTCGGCAACACACCGGGGTCGCGGATCAAATCGCCGCCGGCGACAGGCTTTACAAAGCCGCCGCCCAGCGCGTGAACGAGGCTCGGTATCTCCGCATCTTTAGTGAGCTCGCGATTGATATCGGCCAGCTGCGTTAGCGCGTCGAGTTTCTCTCTTGCGCCGGTTTTAAGCGCCGCTTCTTTTGGCGAAGCGCCTGCGGTGATTGCTTCGATACTGTTGGATGCAAGGGCTGCATCTTGGGCAATCGGCAGAGCGGTCAGTATCTCTGTGCGTTCTGCTTCGCTCAAGACGCTACCGGCGACATGGAGACCACTTGGAATGAGCGAGGTTTCGACCTCGATGAGTTTCGCCCGCAAGGTGTCAATTTCATTGTCGCTGTCGGCGGTCCATAGAGGCTCGGCGGCGGCAAGTTCCAGTTGCGCTGCTTGCGCCTGGATAAATTCAGCGAGTTCGGCGCGTTCCTCCGCATCCGCTTCGGATAACCGCCATCGATCGAGTAACGCTTTCAGTTCTGAAAGTTCTTTATAAAGATCTGCATTGGTGACTGACGGCGTGAGGTAACTAATGGTCGTCGCGGCGGAGCGGCGTTTGGCGATCGTTGCTTCGGATGGATTATTTGCTGCGTAGAAATAAAAGTTCGGCAAGTCGCCGATCAAATAGTCTGACCAGCATGCGCCCGAAAGCCCTGTATGCTTGCCGGGCATGAATTCGAGCGCGCCGTGGGTTCCGAAATGCAGGATTGCGTCGGCGCCAAAGTCTCTTTTGACATATTGATAGAATGCGGCGAAGGCGTGCGTTGGCGCAAAACCCTTTTCAAAGAGCAGCCGCATGGGATCGCCCTCATATCCAAACGCTGGCTGCATGCCAATGAACACATTGCCGAAATGGGCGCCGAGAATCTGGATCGATCGCCCGTCTGTATTGTGCTTGCCTGGCGCCGGGCCCCATTGCGCTTCGATATCCGCAAGACGCTTTTCGTTGAGGATGTAATCATCGACCGCAACACGCGCGCAGACATTCGCGTCCGCTCCTGCAAGTTCTGCATTGCCGCCGAGTATTGCGTTGCGCAGTTCATCCGCCGTTTTGGGCAGCTCAATGGCATAGCCCGCTCTGGCGAGGCCCTTTAGCGTATTGTGTAGGGACTCAAACACCGCAAGATGCGCCGCTGTGCCGACGCCGCCGCCGTTTGGCGGGAAGTTGAAGATCGAAATCGCAAGTTTGCGATCCGAAGGCGTTGTTTTGCGCAAGCGGATCAACTTCTCGACCCGCCGCGCAAGCATGTCCGCCCGCTCCGGCTCCGCCTGCATCCGCTTGCCATCATCTGCGACCTCGGCGCGTCCGCCAAAGACGACAGGGCCCGTCGCGCCGTCGAGTTCAGGTATGGCGACCATCATGGTCGCCTCAACTGGCGTTAAGCCGCGGTCGTTTTCGCGCCACTCGTCGAGCGACTGGAATTCCAACGCTTGCGCCGAAAGATAGGGAATGTCGAGTTTTGCGAGCACGTCCGCTGCGGCGTCAGCGTCGTTATAAGCGGGACCGCCGACTAAAGAGAATCCCGTCAGGGAAACAAGAGCGTCAATGACTGGCGCCCCATCTTTCATGAAAAACATTTCAATGGCCGGACGGGAATCAAGACCGCTCGCAAAGGCGGGAATGACGCGAAGTCCGCGCTGTTCCAGCGCCTCGATCACTCCATCATAATGACCCGCATCGCCAGACAGGACGTAAGATCGCATGATCAGCAAGCCGACCGCAGGTTTTTTACTTTTCGCCAACGGCAGTTTCGTAGCGCTGGTCGAGACCTGATCTTTCATCCGCGGATGATAAACGCCGACTTCCGGATACTCTGTGGGCGGTTCGGGGTTGAGTTTGCCTCGCAATACTTCGCGTGGACCGCTTGCATACCGATCGACGAGGTATTTTATGAGGTTCGCAATGTTTTCGTCAGAGCCTGCCAGCCAATATTGCAGCGTCAGGAAATAAGCGCGCACATCCTGCGCTGTACCCGGAATAAATTTTAGAAGTTTTGGCAGGCGGTGTAGCATCTTGATCTGATGCGCGCCCGCTTTCGCTTTGTCTTTCGATCCGCGTAACCGTTTCAACAAGGCGATAGGCCCTGTCGTCGGTTTATCCATGCGAAAACGGTCAAGGCGCGTAAGCTTCACAACATCGGCGGCGGATAAGCAACCGATCATGGCGTCGCAAGTTTCGCGTCGCGCTTCCAAAGCCGGCAATACAGCCTTGATGTGATCTTCCATAAACAGCATGGAGGCGATGACGAAATCAGCTTTGGCGATATCTGATTGGCAACGTTCGAGCGTTGTCGGATCACGGCTCCAGTCCGAGGCCGCATGAAATGAAAGTTCGAGACCGGGTAAGTCGTTGCGTAACAAGGCGCGCGCGCGATCGACGGCGCCGGACAAATGCCCGTCTAGTGAAATCAGCGCCACCCGAACCGTTGGCGCTTCAGTGGTCTTCGGCCTAGCGGCCATAATGCGCCTTTGCGTCGTATAAAGTATCTACAGAGATCAACTGAATTTGCCGTTCCGCGGCGTAGCTCTCGGTGTTGCGTCGCGCTTTGCCGCGCACGAAAAAGGGTATTTTTTTGAGTTCTTTCTCGGCGGCTGGGTCCCATCGGATGATGTTGTCAGTTTCCGGCGAGGGTTCCTGAGCGGCTGCCCCGTGGCCTCCGAGATGAGAAGCGCCAGCCTCGTCATTGAATTCAAAATCGTTGCGGAACATGTGAAGAAGGTGTTCTTCGAGCCCCATGACGAGCGGGTGCACCCATGTATCGAATAGGACATTCGCGCCTTCAAAACCCATTTGCGGGGAATATCGCGCTGGAAAATCCTGCACATGGACCGGCGCTGAAATGACGGCGCATGGAATGCCGAGGCGCTTTGCGATGTGACGCTCCATTTGCGTGCCAAGAACAAGCTCAGGCTGGGCTTTGGCGATAGCGTCTTCGACGGCAAGATAGTCGTCGGTGATCAAAGGTTCGACGTCATAGCGCTTTGCCGCGGTTCGAACATCGCGCGCAAACTCGCGATTGTAACAGCCAAGGCCGACAACTTCGAAACCAAGTTCTTCAGTCGCGACGCGGGCGGCGGCGACAGCGTGCGTTGCATCGCCAAAGACAAAGACGCGTTTGCCGGTGAGGTAAGTCGAATCTATGGAGCGCGACCACCAGGGCATATTGCCTAGGTCTGCGATATCAGGGTGTTCAATGCCCGCGAGATCGCAAACTTCCTTGATGAAATCGCGGCTTGCGCCCACACCGATGGGAACGATTTTCGTGAATGGCTGATGGAACTCGCGTTCTAGCCAGCGCGCCGCCGTATCGCCGATTTCCGGATAAAGAACGACATTAAAATCCGCTGCGCTGAGCCGCGCAATGTCGGCGGCGCAAGCGTTTAGCGGTGCAACCACATTCACATCGATGCCGATATTCTCAAGCAAGCCCGAAATTTCTTTTACATCGTCCCGATGCCGAAACCCGAGCGCCGTAGGGCCAATGATGTTGCAAGAGGGGCGGCCGCTTGCAGTAGACAGTTTGACGGCTTCCCGATCAACGAGCGTGCGGACAAGCTGATAGAAAGTCTCCGCTGCGCCCCAGTTTTCCTTGCGCGTGTAGGAAGGAAGCTCCAGCGGCGCTACGGGGATTGGCAGTGCAAGCGCCTTTGTAAGTCCGCCGGGATCATCCTGAATAAGTTCGGCCGTGCAAGAGGCGCCGACAATCATTGCGTTTGGTTTGAAGCGATCAAATGCGTCCTTTGCGGCGCGTTTGAAAATTTCCGCTGTATCGGCGCCGAGATCGCGCGCTTCAAACGTCGTATAGGTGACCGGCGGACGAACGTTGCGCCGTTCTATCATCGTGAACAAGAGATCGGCGTAGGTGTCGCCTTGTGGCGCATGCAATACGTAGTGAACGTCCTTCATTGCTGTTGCGACACGCATTGCGCCAACATGGGGCGGGCCTTCATATGTCCAGACCGATAATTGCATCAGACAGCGAGCCTCATGCGGCGGCGCAGAGGACGTGCAAACAGTTCGGCAAGGTCGCCCGCTTGTTCAAAGCCCTGAATTGGCGTGAACACCAATTCGATCGCCCATTTGGTCGTTAAGCCTTCGGCTTCCAGCGGGTTAGCGAGACCAAGTCCGCAGACGGATAAATCCGGACGCTCCGCGCGGCATCGGTCAAGCTGCTTATCAACATCCTGGCCTTCGCTCAGCTGAATGTCTTGAGGCAACATCGCCAACTCTTGCTCCAGATGATCTTTGTGCAAATAGGGCGTTCCTACTTCGGTAAGACTCATTTTGAGTTCGCGTGACAAAAACCGAGCTAGTGGAATTTCAAGTTGCGAGTCGGGGAAGAAGAAGATTGATTTTCCACTCAGTGTGTTGCGGTAGCGCTCCAACGCCTTTTCCGCACGAGCGCGAGGCATCTCGATGACGCTTTCGAATTTCGTGTCGCTAACGCGCCAGGCTGAAGCAGCTGCTTTCAGCCACGCGCGCGTTCCCTCAACGCCAAGCGGGAATGGCGCGGAAAGTCGTTTAGCGCCGCGTTCTTCAAGCAAGCGCGCCGTCTCGCTTAGAAATGGTTGCGCCAATAACATGTGTGTGTTGGGGCCGACCGCAGGTAGGTTGTCGGCGGAGCCGCTTGGGAAAAAGCGAACTGGACCAACGCCCAGCTGTTCAAAAAGACGCCTGAATTGATCTTCGACAACATCCGCCAGAGCGCCAACCACCAGAAGAGAAGGGTTCGACGAATCATCGCTTGGGAGTTCCGGGACCAATGAGGCAAGGCACGCGTCTTCTCCCTGCGTGAACGTTGTCTCAATCCCGCTGCCGGAATAGTTCAGTATTCTCACCTTGGGCGAATAGTTCTTTGAAAGCCGTTGCGCCGCCCGTGACAAGTCGAGCTTAATCACTTCCGATGGGCAAGAACCGACAAGGAATAGCAGTTTGATGTCAGGACGACGCGCTAGGAGGCGTTGAACAGTCTTGTCCAGTTCGTCATTCGCGTCGGCAAGTCCGGCAAGGTCGCGTTCTTCAATGATAGCGGTGGCGAATCGCGGCTCAGCAAAGATCATGACGCCCGCCGCTGATTGCATGAGATGCGCGCAGGTACGCGAGCCGACAATCAGAAAGAACGCGTCCTGCATTTTCCGGTGGAGCCAGACAATACCTGTTAAGCCGCAGAATACTTCTCGCTGCCCTCTTTCTCGCAATACTGGCGCGGAGTGCGCTGTATTGGTGTTGCAACCCCGGTCGAGGAGCACGGTCATGCGCGGGCCTCCGTTGTCAATTCTGGCGAAGAATCCGCAGGTGATTCAAGCCGCGCGCGCCGCAGTTTCCAAAGGTACTGTCCCGCGTTGACGAGATATGTTCCGTATGCTGCGAGTGCTATTAACATTTGCGTCCGGGGCGAGGCGAGCTGAAACAAAACAGCAAGAATGTAGGCCGTGTGCAGCGCCAGAACGATCATTGAGAGAACATCTTCCCAAAAGAAGGCTGGTGCGAACAAGTATTGTCCGTATACGTCTTTCTCCCAGATAGCGCCTGTGATCATGATGAGATAAAGTGCGAGCGTTTTCAGAACGACGGAAGTTGTCGCGAGCGCAAAACCACTACCTGTCGCAAGGTAAGACAAGACCAGCCACAAGCTGACGAGAAAAACGAGAAATTGTAGTGGCGCGAGAATGGCCTGCACCGTAGTCCATGGCGATGCGTCTCGGCGCATTCTCTGTTCTTTGGTGTATAATGGAGCGGTCAAGCGTTCTTCCTGACGTTCGGCATTGATTGTGTCGGCCAACCACAAAACTCGCGTGGCAGGATTTTGGAAATAACGAAACAAAACTGTCAATCAAAATTTACGTCAAAAAAGATTGACACGCCAGCACAAATGACGAAAATCGTCCTTGAAAAAAAAGATTCCAAATCCGCGCGGAAAACCGCTAACGTTCATGTGTTTTCGCGCGAATTAGATGCGGATCGCGTTAGCATCTGCAGCAATTTGCGACTGTCAGTGTGCTGTGTTTCGTATCCAGGTTTCGTAGTTTAGGCGTTGCGTTCGCGACTGCAACAAATACCAAAAGTTGTGACGTTGTAACATTCGTTGGCGCTTAAATGGATTTGCGCAACATTGTTTCTTGGAGGATCGCGGCAACTGAACTTTTCCTTTCACACAACATCTAATTAAGCCTGCTCAGTATCGTCGGGCTTGTAGGAAGAGGGAGATGGACGAACTCGGACATGATTTGCGGATACGGACTGATGAAAATCAGGCGCGGTCTCGCGCGATTATGGCGTTCATGAGCCTCGGCGAACGTTTAAAAGCTCTTACGGGCGGCGGGGAACAACAGCAAAAGTTCAATGCCGCTGACGCGCTCGGCGCTAGCGCATTGTTTGACACCATTGAAGGCGAAATTATTCCGCGATTGATGCTGGCGCATCGCAGCTCGGCGGCTGAAATCGAAGGCGAAAAAGCGCCGCCGGTAACGCTAACCAAGCAGGACCAAGACGCTTTCTTGCTTAGTATTCTTCAAGGAAACGCGTCTTCGGCGTTGCAATTTGCTGACGAATTGCTGCAGCGCGGTATTAGCCGAGAAGAATTGTTCCTCGATCTTTTGGCTACATCAGCGCGAAGGCTCGGCGAGATGTGGGAACAAGACTTATGCGACTTCACCGACGTGACAATCGGGCTTTGCCGTCTGCATGAGATTGTGCGGAAGACGACTTCAGAAGGTGGGCGGGGCGCTCCTCATCAACCGGTGGGTAACGGACCGCGGATTTTACTCGCGACGGCCTGCGGCGATCAGCACGTGTTTGGGATCGTTATTGTTGCTGACTTCTTGCGGCGCGCCGGCTGGCGTGTTGTCAGCGAGCCAGGTGCGAAACAAGACAAGCTAGCCAAAATTCTCGGCGAACGGGAGTTTGATATTCTGGGACTTTCGGTGGCTTGCAGCGTTTTCGCGGACCTCGTTGCCGAAGAAATTAAGATGTTGCGAGCGGCTTCCCGTAATCAAAATTTGAAAGTGCTTACGGGCGGGAGACTATTTGCGGATGATCCTGACCTTGCGAAAAAAGTTGGCGCCGATGCTTTCGCCATTGATGCAAAGAACATCGCTGAAATCGGAGAAGAATTGCTTGCAGCAAAAGCGGTAGACTGCTAACGGCCAATTGTTATTAAGATATCTGTGATTCGAATATGGATGCCATGGCCTCACCCAACGAACGACTAGTGTCGTTCAAGAGTCCGAAACGGTTTTTGGCCGATCTCGATCCATCTGCTACGGCAAAAGTTGTCGCTTCCGCCGCAGATGTGGCGTTGATCTTAGACAAAGGCGTCATCAAGGACATTGCCCTTGGCAACAGCGAGCTTTCCAAAGAAGGCTATGACGCGGCGTGGCGCGGAAAAAAATGGATTGAGACGGTGACGATTGAAAGCCGGCCAAAAATCCAAGACCTCCTGAAAACCACAGCGAAGATGCGGCCACATTGGCGACAGGTTAATCACCCTTCGCCTTCAGGCGTTGATATCCCTGTAAAATATACGGCCGTTAGAACCGGTTCAAATGACCGAATCGTAGCGATTGGAAGAGATCTGCGTTCTATTTCCGCCTTGCAGCAGCGACTTGTTGAGGCGCATCAGGGATTGGAGCGAGACTACGACCGATTGCGCGATGCAGAAACGCGATATGAGACATTGTTTCACGCAGTGGCCGAACCAGTTCTGATCGTAGATGCAAATACCTATGAGATAGAAAGCGCAAACCCCGCGGCTCTACAGCGCTTTGCCGGCATCACGGAAACGCTTGTTGGATCTTCGTTGGAGGACCCGTTCCAAAAGAGAGCCGGGCGTTCCATCGAAGTAGTGATAGCGAAAGCATTAGCGAGCGGTTCTGCGACGAGCGATGTTCTGCAATCTCGGGGCGAGGGCGCCTGGAAGCTTTCAGTGTCGCCCTTTCGGCAGGATGACAAAACACTTTTAATTGTGCGCGTGCTTTCCGAAGACGCCCGCGATGAAGCGCAGTCCGTCGAATTGTTAGGCGTATTGGAAAGCTTGCCTGATGGTCTTGTGGTCGCCAGCGATGACTTGCTTATTTTACAAGCCAACCGGGCATTCTCTGAGATGGTGCGGCTGTCTGGTCATCGGCAGGCAATCGGGCGGCGGCTGGATGATTTCCTCGGACGCTCTGGAACGGACGTGAATGTACTTCTGTCGAGCATGAGAAATCATGGCTTTGTTCGAAACTTTGCGACGGTCTTGCGCGATCAGTTCGGCGCCGAGGAGCGCGTAGAGGTTTCTGCGGTCACTGCTCCGTCGGGAGAAAGCGAGGTTTACGGATTTTCGATCCGTAATGTCGCTCGTAGGCTCGAAACCGGCGCGCGTATCGGGGAACAACTGCCAAGTTCTGTCGATCAACTTACAGGACTTGTCGGCAAAGTGTCGCTCAAGGAAATCGTGCGCGAGTCGACCGATCTTATCGAAAGATTATGCATCGAAGCAGCGCTCGAGATTACTGAAGACAATCGCGCATCGGCAGCGGAAATGTTGGGGCTCAGTCGTCAGGGGCTTTATTCAAAACTGAAGCGGTTCGGGTTTGACGCGTAGCGAAAACGTCCTGTCAAATTGAATTGACACCTCGCTGTGTCCAGCGTAATTTACACTCGTGTCAAACACGACTCTAGCGCCGCAACCAAAATCGCTGCCGTCGCCGGCGGCGGTGTTGGAGTTGCTCAAGCCGGTCACATGGTTTGCGCCCATGTGGGCTTTCATGTGCGGCGTCGTTTCTTCGGGGCAACCAATTAGTGACCGATGGCTCTTTTTCCTCGGTGGCGTGTTGCTGGCGGGCCCTCTCGTTTGCGCAGCGAGCCAGGCGGCGAATGACTGGTTTGACAGAGAAGTCGACGCCATAAATGAGCCAAACCGTCCGATCCCGTCGGGCCGTATTCCAGGCCGTTGGGGGCTTTATATCGCGATCTTTTGGTCCGGATTGTCGCTGTCGTTAGGCGCCATGCTTGGGGCTTGGGCGTTTGCGGGAACGGTTCTTGCCGTCTTTCTCGCCTGGGCCTACAGCGCGCCGCCGCTGCGGTTCAAAATGAACGGCTGGTATGGAAACGCGGCCGTCGGATTGTCTTATGAGGGGATTGCTTGGTTCACAGGCGCGGCGGTGATGCTAGGCGGTTTGCCCGGCTGGCCGATACTCGCTCTGGCGCTGCTTTATTCGATCGGTGCGCACGGCATCATGACGCTCAATGATTTTAAAGCGATTGAAGGCGATACGCGCCTTGGCGTGCGTACGCTACCGGTTCAGTTGGGCGCCGAGCGGGCGGCGAAATTTGCCTGCGTCGTTATGGCGGCGCCGCAGTTGGTTGTCATCGCAGGGCTTGCCTTCATCGGCCGGCCAATTCACGCATTAATAATCAGTGTCCTGTTGATTTTGCAATTCTATTGCATGACGGAAATGTTGAAAGACCCGCGCGGTAAAGCGCCTTGGTATAACGCGACCGGTGTTTCTCTTTACGTGTTGGGGATGCTTGTTGCTGCATTTGCCGTCCAATCTTTTGCCGGAGGCGCCCCATGAAGGCGGAAACACCCCATCTCGGTTGGTTCGGTATATTCCGCTTGGGTCTGGTGCAGATGGCGCTTGGCGCAATTGTCGTGCTCACCACATCGACCCTTAATCGCGTGATGGTCGTTGAATTGGCATTGCCGGCAATGCTTCCTGGCGCTTTGGTCGGGTGGCATTACGCCGTGCAAATGTCGCGCCCGCGTTGGGGTTACGGTTCTGATATGGGCGGCGCAAGAACGCCATGGATCATTGGCGGTATGGCGATATTGGGTTTTGGCGCCATCGGCGCAGCCGGCGCGACGGCGCTGATGGAAAGCAGCGTTCTATGGGGCGTATTCGCAGCCTTTCTCGCTTTTTTTGGCATAGGCGTGGGCGTCGGCGCTGCGGGCACAAATTTGCTTGCGCTGCTGGCGACGAGAACTGCGCCGCCGCGAAAAGCAGCCGCTGCCGCAATCGTCTGGATCATGATGATTTTTGGATTTGTTGTGACAGCGGGCGTTGCTGGTCAAATGCTCGATCCCTTTTCGATGACGCGCCTTGTGATTGTCACCAGCGCTGTTTCCGCGGTTGCGTTCGCCGTCTCGAGTCTTGCCGTGTGGAATATCGAAAAAGGCGTGGCAAGAGCGCCGGTGCGGCCAGCTGTGAAGACGCCGTTCCGGCAAGCCGTTGCTGAAGTTTGGAATGAGCGTCAGGCGCGCCGCTTTACGATTTTCGTTTTTGTTTCGATGCTGGCTTACAGCGCGCAGGATCTGATTCTCGAGCCGTTCGCGGGGATCATTTATGGATATACGCCTGGTGAATCAACAAAGCTTGCCGGGGTGCAAAATGGCGGCGTCCTCATAGGCATGATTGCAACGGCGATTGTTGGCACGACGATCGGCAAATCCCGCGCCGGTTTCATGCGCGCCTGGACTATGGGCGGCTGCGTTGCTTCTGCCGCTTCTCTCTTGGCGCTTGCTGCAGGAGCGTTAATCGGATCGAACTGGCCGTTGCAGCTCAACGTATTCATGCTTGGTCTTTCCAACGGCGCTTTCGCGGTTGCCGCGATTGGGTCAATGATGGCGCTGGCGAGTGCTGGGAAAAACGGGCGTGAAGGTACGCGCATGGGCATCTGGGGCGCGTCTCAAGCCATCGCGTTCGGGCTTGGTGGTTTTCTTGGCGCAGCCGCGATTGACGCGACGCGCGCCGTATTTATGGATGTCTCTTCAGCCTTCGCCTTTGTGTTTGGATTTGAGGGCCTGATGTTTCTCGTCGCGGCAGTGCTCGCTGCTCGGGTCGGGCGTTCCTCAGCGGATCGGATGAAACTTCCCGCCATGCCGGCGGGAGACCAACTTCCTGCGGAATAAGGAGGCTTTTCTATGGCTTTTGACGCAACGGAAATTGCTGAGACTTTTGACGTCGTTGTTGTGGGAGGCGGTCCAGCGGGCGCTACCGCAGCGCTCGATCTCGCAGATGCTGGCAAAAACGTTATGCTTCTCGACAAAGCGGGCCGTATTAAGCCCTGCGGCGGCGCCATCCCGCCGCGACTCATTCGCGATTTTAACATACCTGAATCGCAAATTGTCGCGCGCGCTCACTCCGCACGCATGGTGTCTCCGTCAAACCATCACGTGGATATGCCGATCAATGGCGGCTCAGTGGGTATGGTCGATCGCGAACATTTTGATGAATTTCTGCGCGCTCGCGCCGCAGCTGCGGGAGCTGATCGGCGCAACGGCACGTTCATACGCATTGAACGCGACGAAAATGATTGCGCAATCGTTTGCTTCCGCCCGAAAGGTGAACCCAAAGATGCGCCGCTTAAAAGAGTCCGCGCGCGCACTGTCATTGGCGCTGACGGCGCGAAATCGCAAGTCGCTTTGCAGACCGTAAAAAACGCAGACAAAAAGAAGTGCGTGTTCGCCTATCACGAGATTATTGAAACGCCGGTGGACGGCTTCGACGGATCGCGTTGCGATATTTACTATCAGGGCAAGCTCTCGCCCGATTTCTACGCCTGGGTGTTCCCGCATGGGCAAACGACGAGTGTCGGCGTCGGCAGCGCTCATAAAGGCTTTTCATTGCGCGGGGCGATAGCCGAGTTGCGTGTCGATACGGGGCTTGCCGGCGCGAAAACGATCAGAACCGAAGGTGCGCCGATACCGCTTAAACCGCTCAAAAAGTGGGACAATGGTAAGGATGTCATCCTCGCCGGCGACGCTGCCGGTTGTGTCGCGCCGGCGTCGGGCGAAGGCATTTATTATGGCATGCTCGGAGGACGTACGGCCGCTGAGGCTGTCTGCGAACTTTTGGAAACACGGGATGCAAAAGCGCTCGCCCGCGCGCACAAACGCTATCTCAAAGAGCATGGCAAAGTCTTTCTCATCCTCGGCATTATGCAGCATTTCTGGTATCGCAACGACAAAAGGCGCGAGCGGTTCGTCAATATCTGCCGTGATAAGGACGTGCAAAGATTGACTTGGGAGGCTTACATGAATAAGCGCCTCGTCAAAGCGGATCATATGGCGCATGCGCGAATCTTCTTCAAAGATCTCGCGCACCTGTTCGGCATCGTTTCGCCGCAACGTTAATCGTCAAATGGGCGCTGCACTTCGCAACCCAACTGTCATCGCAGTTCTTGCAGCACTCGGCGTCGCCATACTTGGCGGCGTCATGACTGACATCGGTCCGTGGTATGAGAGCTTGAAAAAACCAGCGTTCAATCCGCCCAACTGGGTGTTTGGGCCGGCTTGGACGATAATTTATGCGCTCGCGGTTGTCGCCGCGGTTGCAGGGTGGCGTGCGACGAGAACGAGCGCAGAACGCGCCTGGCTAATCTCGTTGTTTTTCTTTAATGCCCTTTTGAATATACTGTGGAGCGCTATCTTTTTTACGTTTAAGCGCCCCGACTGGGCGTTTGCCGAAGTCATAGTCCTTTGGCTATCGGTATTGGCGCTGATCGTTTTCTTCTATCGCTTTTCCAAGACCACCGCGCTCGCATTGCTTCCCTATCTCGCATGGGTGGCCTTCGCGGCCTATCTTAACTTCACTGTGGTCCAACTGAACGGCCCGTTTGGATAGGTGAATGAACAAACTTTACCCGTGGATAATTGACGCAATTTTGATTGGCGTCGTTTTGGAGTTTTTGATCATTCGGTTTCTGCTCATAAGAGCGAATGCGAAACTCTACATTAGGCCTGTGTTTTTCTTTCTCCTGTCAGGTGGATTTTTGCTTGTCGCAATGCGATTCTCAATGTCAGATGCGAGCGTATCCATGACTTCTTTTGCCTTGTTTTTCGCTTTTGTCTCCCACTTGGGAACGCTTGCAGCGGTGGTGCGGTTGATTTCCAAGCAATCCAAATTCTAGCCTACATTGCTCGTTTTTAATTGAGACTAAGGAAAATACACCTTCAATGAGAATTGGAACTCGGTCTAGCGCTATGGCGATTGCGCAAACGGAAACGATCGCGGCTCAACTAAGCATGGCAGCGCCGCAGCTTTCGCTTGAGATTGTGAAGTTTAAGCCGCGCGGTGATATTGATCAGAGGTCAAAACTCGATCGCCACGGCGGCAAGGGCGGCGCCTTTGTCGCCGAAATAAGAGAGGCGATGCGCAAAGGCAAGCTGGAATCTGCGATGCACTCACTTAAAGACGCACCAGGCGACGAAGAGGCGCCGGGGCTCGTTTTTGCAGCTTTTCTAAAACGCGAGGCCATTGAGGATGTCCTTGTTCTGAGAAGCGATCATTCGATTGATGATATCAAAAAAACTAGCGGGGCTGGCTTTAAAATCGGCACGAATTCTGTTCGACGCGCGACATACGCAAAGCGCCTTTTACCCGGATCAGAGGTCATTCACTATCGAGGGGCAGCCGATACGCGTATCCGCAAGCTTGATGAGCGGATCATGCAAAAACTTCCCGATGGCGGAGAGGTCGGTCCCGCCGACGCACTCATCATGGCGAGAAGCGGTCTTGTACGCCTCGGGCTGGAAAGTCGCATCTCAATGGTATTCTCCTCAGACGAAATGTTGCCGGCTATCGGGCAGGGGATTGTCGCCGTCGAATGCGCAGAGACTGACTGGAAGACGCGAGCCAACTTCGCGCTCATCAATCATGAAGAAACTAAAGTGTGTGCTCTCGCTGAGAGAGAAACACTCTGGGTGCTGAATGGTCATTGTAATACGCCAATCGCGGGGCACGCTTCTTTCGAAAAAAGCGCTTTGCATCTGAAGGCGGCTGTTCTCGGTTTAAACGGTGAAAATATTATAGAGGCTAGCGGTGTTGGAGATCCCGCCCGCCCACGTGAACTTGGCCGTGCGATCGGATTAGAACTTCTAGAACAAGGTGCGGCAACCTTGATCGAAAGTTCAAGGTGATACGAAACAGAATTATTCGCCGCGCACTTGTTTCACAAGTGACGCGACATGTTCTGGTGGCGTGTCCGGCGTCAAACCGTGCCCAAGATTGAATACATACGGAACGTCTTCGTATGTAAGTAATATCTCGCTAACCGCCGCTTCAAGTTTAGGTCCGCCAACGGCCACAAGCAACGGATCAAGGCCACCTTGGACGACCGTAACCGGGCTAAGGTTCTCTCGCACCCAACTTGGTGTTAACGAATAATCGACGCCGACAGCCGCACAACCCTCTATTTTGGCGTAAGCCTGCGTTGCGGCGCCGATGCCCTTTGGAAAAAGAATTACAGGAACATGGGGGTGCGTTTTTTTCAAGGCCGCGCAGATTTTTGTAAGCGGCTTGACGCTGACGGCGTCCAAAACAGGTTCTGGAAGGCCGCCGGCCCAACTATCAAATATCTGAAGCGCATCTGCGCCGGCATTAGCCTGTGCCCGCAGATATTCAATTGTTAGGTCAGTCAAAACATCGATCAGTGTCTGGATGAAAATTTCATCCTCGTAGGTTTTGCGCCGCCATGCAGCAGGATCTTTCATGGCGCCGCCAGATAACATGTAAGTAGCCACAGTCCACGGCGCCCCGGCAAATCCTATGAGGGCCTTGTCAGCAGGTAATGCGCGACGGGTGCGGACAACAGTCTCAAAAACTGGCGATAAAACGTCGAGGACATTCTTGCCGTGGAACGCTTCCACCGCTGAAAGACTACGAATGGGGTCCAATACCGGACCTTCGCCTGTTTCAAATCGTAAATTCAACCCGAGGGCGTATGGAATGAGGAGAATGTCAGCAAAGATAATCGCTGCATCAAAATCATAGCGGCGGATGGGCTGGAGCGTAACTTCGGTTGCGAGCTCTGGATCAAAGCACAAATTTAAAAACGATCCAGCTTGTTCTCTGGTTTTCCGATATTCAGGTAAGTACCGACCAGCCTGACGCATAAGCCAAATCGGCGGCGATTTTGATTTCTCGCGTCGAAGTGTTCGGACGAATAGTGATTGATTGGCGCTTTGCATCTGTCGTCCGATACTATCCTCATGTTGAGGACGAAGACAAGGAGCCTTGCGTGGTGGATTGAGTGAGGATCTCTAAGCTCTCTTGAGATATTCAAAATCATGCTGGAAATCAGCCACCGAGCAACATCGGGGTGATCGCATTCCGTGTAGTTGGGTAAACTTAGTCGAGCCTTTATAAGTGGGTGTACTCTAAAGTGACCAAACCCAGATTTGGGTAACAATTTCGGCAACAAACCCCGAATTTGTCGCTGGATTTGTGTGGACGCGCATGGACGCGAATGGAGTAAAAACATAGGGTTAATGACGGCTGTGGACCCCAAAATTTCCGACTCATGACCGCTAGCGTGCGCGACCAACTTTGTTGTTCTCCTAATCATTACATGCAGAAGGTATGTCCGCTTTCTATGCAGAGAAGAAATAAAAAATCTGGGGCCTAATGACCGGTTTGAGGATTACGCTGACCTCCGACGATAGGTCTTAACGATGAGAAAACCAACGTGTTGAAATCGCCCAAATGATGTTGTCTGAATTGGCTTGTTAGGCGGCAGTAGTCGCAGGCCATCGCCCTTCTTAAATCCTACAACAAATCGATTGTAATCGCCGCCGACAAGTCAAGTGCACGCTGCAGAAGCCGTTTTCAATTCAGTTGACGCTTCAGCCTCAAATGTTTCTGCGTCAACCGGATGGTCCATTCCTAAATACTCTTCGGTTAGCTCTGTATTGCCGGCCAGTTCTGCGGCGAAACACGAACACACTGCGCTTGCGCCTTCGTATCCTGTTGCCTCTGCATTCATTATGCAGAAACGCCGCTCCGGGCGAGAGGCGATGCTGTACAAGAAGCCGTTGAAACTTTAGGCGTGCAGATTGGATACGAGGGAGAGAATTTCGCTGCGCGCCTCTTCGGAGAAAATCTGACAAATGTGCGCCGAGCCAGAGGACTGGGCATTGAAAACCTAGCCATTGGCTCGGACGGATTGTTCTATACGCCTCTAGATGCGCCAAGGATTCTTGGCGTGGAGTTGGAAGCCCGGTTCTAGACCTTACGATTGCGTTTGTACTCCTTTTTGGAGAGCGGTGCGGTTCAAAGAGCATAGCCGCGCCGCCATGCCGTTGGGCCAGACGTCTCACGCCTGCTACACGTCAACTCATTCCAGGGGCCGATAGTGAAACTCTCTGTGCCAACATAGCAATCAAGACCGACGTGGTCGTCCCCCCGATTTGCGTCCAGTTGTCATGCAACTTTTCGGGCTTGTTGAGTTTGATCTCTGAATGCATTCGGCGTCAAGTTGCCGAGCGCTGAGTGTGGCCTTTCGGTGTTGTATTCCTTCTTCCATTCGATCAACCTTTGCCGGGCGTCATCCAGCGATAAGAACCAGGAAGCGTTAGGGCATTCGGCCCTGAGCCGGGCGTTAAACGACTCGATGTAGGCGTTATCAGTGGGTTTGCCTGGCCTTGAGAAGTCCAGTTCAACGCCATTGTGATACGCCCACTGATCGAGCAACTTGCCGGCAAATTCCGGCCCATTGTCAACCCTTTTGCGGATTTGTTGGGCAAAAAGCGCACCTTGTTGATAAGTGAAAACATCGCGGCTTTTGGATAACAAACCCCGCACACAGACTATAAAGCGCCGCTCCAATGGTTTGCGGGTATTTTTTCTGGCGAATCAATGGTTGCAATAATCATGTCAGCCATGGACGCGAAGGCATCACAAAAGAGACCATTTGAAGGAACGCCTGTGAAGAAGTCGTTTTCATACACTCTCTTGGGGCTTTCTAGCAGCTTGCTGACGCAGCGGTTTTATGGATCCACTCCGCCCGACTAGATGCGAAAAAGCACCGACTAGAAATTTCAACTTGATCCGGTCCCTTAGGCGCTCCTTTTTGCATGTAGTGCAGCGCTTTTTATGATTTGTTGACGCCCAGCTCAGTGAACATGCAGATTCTTGGATCGACTGAGTTTCTAGCGATACACAAATTAAATTCGAATTATGGGGAATATTTCGCGCTGTTCGCCGTTATTTGGATGCGACCGGGACAAGGAGAGGTAGACGAGAGTTCTTGAAAAGCGCTGGTTTTGGGTGATTTGTATTTAAAGTAATTGCAGGCGAACGATGCGTGGCGACCAGAGGTGTGCTTTGTATACAGAACAAGCCAGAGGTTTGATTTTGCAAGCCGAATGCCCGCCGATGCGCACCCGCCAGATTTGGTTCTAAACATTCGAGGATGAGTAACAGCTCGTAGTCGAAACTAATGGGCGCCGGCCTACCGCCACGCCCAATACTATAAGTATGGGCGCAATTTCAGCATGGGAAATTCGACAACAGAACAAAAATTCTTCGCCGCAAGTTGCGGCATCGCCGTGTCGATTGCGCCGAGTTCTACGTTTGCCCAGACGATCGATCATGAGCAATCCACGACGGTCGAGACATCAACCGCAAATAGCGGCGCACCAGCTGATATTACGATCACTGAGGATGGCGCCATCATTATCAATGCAGGCGCTGACATAGCAGCGGTAACGATCGACAGTGATAACGCTGTCATAAATGACGGACTCCTTAGCCTGGATTCCATAGACGGTGGTGTCGGCGTGCTCATCGAAAGCGGTCGGACTGGATCGCTTACATCGGGTGGAGACATACTACTGTCAGACGGCTACGATCGCGAGGACACAGATGACGACGGAGATCTCGACGGACCATATGCAATTGGATCGTCGCGCACGGGCGTTCTTTTGGAAGCCGGAGGCGCATTTACTGGCGACATTGTCCTCGCCCCGGGCAGCACCCTAACTGTTGATGGAGATAACTCGTCTGGCGTTTCGTTATTGAGCCACATGGACGGTTCTTTCATCAACGATGGCAGCGTCGCCGTGACAGGCGACAATGCCATCGGTATCGATTTTCGCAGCGGCGTTAGCGGGGATATACTCCAGTCGGGCTCAGTAATCCCTTTAGGTGAAAATGCTAGCGGTGTCGCGGTGAATGGAGATGTTGGCGGCTCCTTCACCAACGAGGGTTTGATCAGCGCAACCGGCTTTGCTAGTACAACCATAACAAACTATGCAGATCCTGACGACCTTGATGAGGATGATACGCCGATAGCGGAACGCATTGACGCGGATGATCTACAAAACAATGGTCCCGTGGTCGCGATCGGCGGCAGCGTTTCTAATGGGTTTTTGAATAACGGAATCATCGATGGTTTCATCGACGACGACGAAGCGGCGGATGAAACCAAGGACACAATCGAAGACTTCGACGTAAACCGAAGCACAGGAAGTATCACAAGCTACGGCTCTGGGCCCGCCCTGATTATCTCGCCCGACCTGGATCCGACTCGCGCTGAAGATATCGTGTTTGGCAGCGTTGTGGAAACCATTCGGGATACGCTTGATGATGACGAAGACGAGGATTTTGATGAAGAGATAGCAACGTTTTCATACAGTTTCGGGCTGATCAATAGAGGGACGATTCTGGCGAATGGCTTGAATGTCGGATACGAAGCAACAGCTGTGCGTATTGAAGGTAGCGCCGATGGCATGTTCGATACATTCATCAACGGCGGAATAGAAAATACGGGATCTATCACTGCTAGCGCGTTTGAAGCCGATTCAGTATCTCTGTCATTAGGGAGGGGTGCGGTGATTGGCAGGTTGGATAATGCCGGATTGATTACAGCAAGTGTCTCATCGGAGGTCGAAAATGCAGCGGTTGCTTTTTTAATCGAAAGTGGCGCTGAGCTTGATGAAGTATTCAACACCGGCACGATTTCTGCCTCCGCGGTCGGTAACCAGAGCAAATCGTATGCTATTCGAGATTTGTCCGGTTCCCTGGTGACAATTGAAAATCAAGGCACTATTTCCGGCTCATTTTCTCTGGATGGCGAGCAAGACCTTGGCGTTGCTTCGGGCACAGCGATTGATCTTTCGAGTCATTCATCCGCACAAAGCGCACTGATCCGACAAACGCAATTACAGCCTACTGATGATATAAATGGAGATGGTGAAGTCGATCTCGACGATGTAAATTCGCCACGTATATTTGGCGATATTAAACTAGGCGCCGGCGATGATCTGATCGACATACAAGCTGGTGTCGTTGATGGAGACCTGTTTCTTGGTGACGGCGACGATGTAGTCCAATTCGAAAATGCCGACTTCGTAGGCGGCGTTTTTGGCGCCGGCGGCGACGACAGTTTTACCATATCGGGCGGGGTTTTTGAAGGCGAACTAAACCTCGGCGCTGGCAATGACAGTTTTACCCTGTTGAATGGATCTGGATTTGTGGGAACTGTGACAGATCCAGACATGGCGCTTGATATCGTGATATCAAATTCCGCATTTGAACTAATCAACACCGAGCCACTAACTCTTGGAAGCCTTATAATCGAAAATGAATCGACACTTACAATAGCTGCTGATGCGGAGCGCCTAGGTTCAACCACGCCGCAGATCACAGTTATCGGTCCAGCGACTATTTCAGCTGATACCGACATAAATGCGACGGTCGAATCGTTTTCTCTAACGCCCGTCGAGTTCACGCTCATTGAAGCCGGTACTTTGAACATAGAAAATGGGGAGATCGATGATGAGTTCGTGGGCGCACCAGCGATATTTTCAGAGACCGTAACTGTCGACGCCAACAGTCTACGCGTGAGGCTCGCGCCGAAATCAGCTGAAGAGCTTGGCCTGAACTCTAACGAGTCTGCGGCCTATTCTTCATTTCTGACGATTGCCGCTGAAAACGAAGTTGTGGGAGATGCGCTTAAGGCATTCGAAGAAGTTGAAGAACTCAAGAGTGAATATCGCGATGTTTTGCCTGACTATACCGATGCAATGACGCGATTTCTTTCTGATCAGGCAAGCGTTACTACGGGCTCAATAGCACAGCGTCTCGACCAGATCAGTGCTGGTCGAGACGGTTTCTGGCTATCAGGCGCCGCCGCGTTTCTTCGGGAGAGTTCAGGCGTTGAAGCCACCGGCTATTCAGGATTGGGAGTAATATTTCAATCTGGATATGACGGGAAGCTGAGCGAGAACTTTGTGTTGGGAGGTGCGGGTGCCATGCGCATCGGAAAGTTTGAGCCGGAAGAGGACATAGATACTGAAATCGAGACAACGAGTTTCGACTTAAGTGTTTATTCGTCTCTGACGCTTGGACAGCTTCAATTTGATGTGAGCGGAATTGTTGGCAAGGCAAGGTTCTATTCGGATCGCACAACAAGCCTAGCTGACACAATCGAGATTTACCGAGGCGATTGGGGTGGCTTTTATTATTCGGCCGGAGCGCGTGTTGGGTACGACGCATTTTTTGGACAGTTTCATCTGACGCCCCTATTGTCTATAGACCATTTCTCAATGTCTCAAAACTCATATGTCGACAGCGCCGGCGGCGCTGACCTCCTCGCACTTTCGGTTGGTGACGCGACAACAACGAGAACTTCCGGAGCAGCTATGCTCAAATTCGGTCGAAAGTCGCAGGGCTCACCTCGCAGCCAACTGCGGGATCTCAATCGAGATCGATTGTCGACAACTGAAACTGTCTATTTTCAGAATGTCTATGCTGGGTATCGTACCGAAATTAGTGAACAAGCATATGAAGCCGAAGTCAGCTTTATTTCGGGCGGAGAAAGCTTTTCTGTTTTTGACCCCATAGGATATGAAGATGCGATACTCGTCGGCGCTAGCTTAGGCGCAATTGGAGACGGGTACATACTCGCTGTTGGATATGATGGCCAATTCGCCGGCGATTTCATGTCCCACAGACTTGAGGCGTCGTTCAATCTGAGTTTTTGATGTTATTTTGTAGTTCTGCTTCGCGACTCATGTACTGAGCAATACAGTCGCGAAGTGGGTAGCGCGCCCTTTCCTCCATGCGCCCATCGCACAGGAAAAGGGCGCGCACTTGTTATTTTTGTAGAGCTCGGAGAGTCTAAATCTATAAATCAACTTGAGCCACGTTAGCGATTTAGGGACCTGGAATTAGTTGAGACATGTCATTCCATCAATGTAGAGATCATTTTCGCAAATATGGCGCCAGCTTTTTTTTGATCGGACTTAGCCAACGCCGACAACAGTTCTTCTTCAACCTTCTGCACTTCCGACGCAATGGCTTCGTATACCTGCTCGCCTTTTCGTGTCATGTACAAATGTCCGATGCGGCCATCCTGTTGAGACGCATTTCGAACCAGAAACCGCATATCAAGCAGACCCTTGACGGCTCGCGAGACGATCCCTTTGTCCATTGGCGTCACAGCGACAACGTCATTTGCGGTTCGACCTGGATCCGTGGCGACAGCTGCGAGCACGCGCCATTGCGACAGATTCAGCCCTCCGTGCGTTTTCGATGCGGCTGCGGTGCGGCGTGCAACGAGGTCAGCGAGCACGGTGATCTGGTAAGGTAAAAACGCCTCAAGGATGATTTTTTTGCTTTTTTTGTTGACAGCCATGATCTCTAACCATAAGGTTGTGATGACAACTAGTAGCTGTTGAAACTAGTTATGAGCGATACTAACTTATCAATCGTTGTGTCGATTGGCAAACCAGAAATCGGCGGAAGCATTGACCGATTTTGCTCGCGATGGAGGCGCAAATGGCTGACTTATTCGAAAACCCTATGGGACTAGATGGTTTCGAATTCATTGAGTTCTGCGCTCCCGAGCGAGGCGTTCTTGAAGACGTTTTCAAGTCTATCGGATTTACCGAGGTCGCACGCCACCGTTCGAAGGATGTCGATTTGTGGAGGCAAGGAGGCATCAATTTAGTCGTCAACTACGAGCCAGGCTCCAGTGCGCATTTTTATGCAAGGGAGCATGGGCCTTCAGTCTGCGGCATGGCGTTTCGTGTTCGCAACGCGAAGAAAGCGTACGCGTTGGCCTTAGAAAAAGGCGCACAGCCGATCGATGTGCCCGTTGGACCAATGGAACTAAAACTGCCAGCTATTAAAGGAATCGGCGGCGCACTTCTCTATCTCATCGACCGCTATGAAGACGGCAGGTCGATTTATGACATTGATTTTGAGTATTTTGATGACGTAAATCCGTATCCGGAGGGATGTGGCTTTACGGTAATCGACCATCTTACGCACAACGTCTATCGCGGACGCATGGACTATTGGGCGGAATACTACGAGCGCCTCTTTAATTTCAAAGAAATTCGATACTTTGACATCAAAGGTGAGTATACGGGGCTTCTGTCGCGCGCCATGACGGCGCCTGATGGGAAGATCCGTATCCCACTTAACGAAGAAGGCGGTGGCGGTAAAAAAGGCCAGATCGAAGAGTTCCTGCAGGAATATAATGGCGAAGGCATTCAACATATCGCATTTGCCTGCGACGACCTCATCGGGTGTTACGATCGACTTAGAGCGATCGGGACGCCGTTCATGACTGCCCCGCCGGACGTCTACTATGAGATGTTGGATGAGCGGTTGCCGGGCCATGGCGAGCCGGTCGATGAGCTCAAAACGCGAGGCATACTTCTCGATGGCTCGACTGATGACGATGATCCACGCCTCTTGCTACAGATCTTCTCTGAAACGATGATCGGGCCGGTCTTCTTCGAATTCATTCAGCGGAAGAAAGATGACGGTTTTGGAGAAGGAAACTTCAAGGCGCTTTTTGAATCGATGGAACGTGATCAGCTTAGGCGCGGGGTCATTGACGCAGAAAAGTAGACAAGGGAGGCTGTATGCCAGTTCAACTGAAACGCATCCACCACGTGGCATATCGCTGCAACGACGCAAAAGAAACGGTCGAGTTCTATCAGCGTGTTCTGGGTATGCAGTTTGTATTGGCGATCGCGGAAAACGAAGTGCCGTCGACGAAGGAGCCCGACCCCTATATGCACATCTTTCTCGATGCTGGCATGGGAAACATTCTTGCCTTTTTCGAATTACCGAACGCCGCGCCCATGGACAAGGACCACAATACACCGGATTGGGTGCAGCATATAGCTTTCGAACTCGATGACATGAACGAACTTACAGAAGCAAAAGAGATCGCCGAGGATGAGGGACTTGAAGTCGTTGGGCCTACCAATCACGGAATTTTCAAATCGATCTACTTCTTTGATCCGAACGGGCATCGATTAGAGTTAGCGGTCAACACTTGCACTGACGAACAAATGCAAGAGTTGAATAGGGTTGCTCCCGACATGCTTGAGGAATGGTCGCGTACAAAAAAAGCGCCGCGGCATGCCGCGTGGCTCCATGAAAACGCTTAAGATTTAACTCTGGAAGGCGCGGGCGCAAATGAAACTTGCAAGTTTAAAGGCTGGTAGAGATGGGCGGCTGGTTGTCATCTCTCGGGATTTGACGCGCTATTTGCCGGCAGGAGATGTCGCTCCAACGCTGCAGGCGGCCCTTGACAATTGGGCGAGCGTTTATGCTTCTCTGGAAGCACTATCGCAGATACTCGACGAGGACTCGGAGTCAGGCGAACCGTTCAGGGAGGAAGACTGCGCATCGCCGTTGCCGCGCGCTTTTCAGTGGGCAGATGGATCGGCCTATGTCAATCACGTGGAGCTGGTACGAAAAGCGCGTAAAGTGGAAATGCCGGAGAGTTTCTGGACCGACCCTCTAATGTATCAGGGCGGTTCGGACAGCTTCATCGGACCCCGGGACCCTATTCCCTTACTCAATGACGATGAATGGGGTGTCGACTTTGAGGGCGAAGTCGCCGTTATCGTTGATGATACGCCCATGGGCGTGTCGCGCGAGGCCGCACTTGAGCGCGTACGCCTTGTCATGTTGGTGAACGACGTCAGTCTGCGCGGTCTAATTCCTGCAGAACTCGCAAAGGGATTTGGGTTTTTTCAATCTAAACCATCGAGCGCTTTCAGCCCCTGCGCCGTTACACCTGACGAACTTGGGTCCGCGTGGCGCGACGGCAAAGTTCAATTGCCGCTCTTGGTGCGCCTTAATGGAGCGGCCTTCGGGAAGGCCAATGCGGGTGTTGATATGACTTTCGATTTCGGTCAGCTCATCGCCCACGCCGCGAAGACACGGCCGCTTGTCGCTGGCTCGATTATCGGCTCTGGAACTGTTTCGAACAAGTTGAATGACGGGCCCGGAAAACCGGTGGCTGACGGCGGGGTCGGGTATTCCTGCATCGCGGAAATTCGCACCATCGAGGTGATAAGGGATGGCGCGGCGTCAACGCCGTTTATGCGTTTCGGCGATCGTGTTGAAATCGAGATGCGCGATGGGGCGGAGCAATCGATTTTTGGGCGAATTGATCAGATGCTCGTCGACGCCAAGGTATGAAGCCGGCGTTTTGAAGCGCCGGGAAACGGAGACGCCGCGGCAAAATAGCGCTCGACTGGCGGCGCAAATTGTCCTACAATAATAGTGGCGAAAAATGCTGCCGCGGCAGTGCGTCGCCGCCTGCCGAACGACGGAGATATTGCGGTGAAAATTGTCGATTCCACTGAAATGCAATGGATTGTCTTTTCTGAGCATCGCGGAAAAAGCCCGGATTTCAAAAGGCTGCTCTATGGTGATGCGGAGGCGCCCGATAATTTCCACCTTTTCCTGGTGAAGGTGCGGGATGATTACGCCGCCCCAACGCATCGTCATAACTTTGACCAGATAAGATTCATTCTCGAAGGATCTTTTGGCTTCGGCGAAAGCGAAGAAGACGTACAACATGCAGGCAGCGTCGGGTATTTTCCCGAGGGTACCTATTACACGCAGCGTGGTGAAGGGCCGTCTTTAACGCTCCTGTTGCAGATTGGCGCCGGCGGTAAGCAAGGCTATATGCCACAAGAGGGTTTCGTTGAGAGCGAACGCGACTTGCGCGAACGTGGATATGAATTCAACAAGGGTATCGTAACCTACACTGACAAAAGCGGGCGCGAGCAGACAATCGATAGTCACCAAGCAATCTGGGAAAACTGGGCGAAGACAAAGGTTAAATTCTCAGAGCCGCGTTATCAGAGACCGGTTTTGATGAATCCGGAAAACTACAATTGGACGACGCTACGCGGCGCCAAAGGTGTTGAACTGAAGCGTCTTGGCGTTTTTTCGGAATATGAATTGTCAGCCGGTTTCGTTAGACTTGCAGAAGGCGCAGAGTATCGCGACTACCAAGACGAGAACGCTGGTTCGCTTTACTATGTGCTGGAAGGCGCCGGCGCGCTGAACGGCGAGCGCTGGAAACCAGAAACCGCAATGCAGGTTGAGGCTGGCGAAACGGGCGTTTTTGTGGCAGCAGAGGAGTCGCTTCTTTTCAAAATCGGTCTGCCCTGGCTACGTGATGAGTATGCGCCTAGTGCAAAGTCGCACTAAACCTGCGGGGCTAAAAAATAGAATGATGGTGCGCCTTCACTCGGCGTGTTTGCCCGCTTCCCAGCCTTGTTGAGCAAGGCCATTTACTGCGGCGGATTTTGGCTGATCTTCCAATGTTGTCGCTAAGGTGTCGTTCCACCGATTGAGATAGCCGAAAAGCGAAATCCAACCGACGATCTCTACAATCTCATCGTCGGAAAAGTGCTGTTTAAGCACTTCAACATCCTCGTCCGTCACGGCGTTCGGGGCGGCGCCGCCGCCAAGCGCAACACGCATTGCCGCCTTTTCCTTTTCTGTGAAAAGGGGGCTCGTTTCGAATGTCCAGATGGCGTCCTGCTTTTGTTTCGATACACCTGACATTTTCATGTCGTCAAATGTATGTGCCTGACAGTAGCGGCACCCAGAGGCCAAACTTGCCAGTTGCGAAACCATCGCGACGAGATCGCGCGGCAGCGTCGACGTTAGATACATAGTGACGCAGAGGTTGGCGAATGCTTTTAGTTGCTCGGGCCGGCGCGCCATCGTTCGAAAACTATTTGGTATGAATCCAACCTCGCTTGCCATTTTTTTGAACTTGGCTTCGAGTTCAGGGCCGAGGTCTGGCAAAGCCCTCACGGGCAGGGGTTCAAGTCGCGCCATTCGCATACTCCCGTTTGCTAGGCGCAGTGGCGCCCGGAAGATTAAATTGTCCGACAAAAATAGCAGAAGAAATTGGGGGGCGCAACATCGAATTCTTGACGCCTGAGCGATTGACTGTCGGTGCGCGTCGGCCAATTCTTATATGAAATTGCAAATGAGGGCGCTCAAATGGCCGTTGCAGAAGCCTATAGTGAAACGAAGTCGGCTGTCGAAATTGTTGTCGATAGCATACGGGACGGCGTTCGGAATGGACAATTCATGCCGGGGCAAAGACTTGTTGAAGCTGATATCACCGACGAACTTTCCGTCAGTCGGGGCACTGTCCGCGAAGCGTTGCGGCGACTCGCGGCAGAGGGCCTTGTGGAAATTCAGCATCATCGAGGTGCAAAGATTCGGCGTCTCACGCGGGATGAAGTATTGAGCCTTTACGACGTTAGGGAAGTGCTTGAGGCGCTTTCGGCGCGGCTTGCAGCGCAAAATCTCAAAAAAAAATCCAGTGCGGAGAATAAGCTCGTTTCGCTATGGGCAGAAATGCAATCGGCAATGAAGGACGGTGCGCTCGCTCGCTATGTGATGCTCAACAACGACTTTCACGATCTATTGGTTGAAATCTCTGCAAACTCCCATCTGCCACCGCTCATTCGTACCTTGCAAACACCCGTAGTGAGGATGCTATTCGGCACGAGCATAGACCTTGCTGCTATTAAAGCGTCACACAAGGAACACGGAGAGATTATGAAAGCAGTGCGTGCCGGCGATCCAGACGGCGCTGATGCAGCCATGCGGCGGCACATTCGACGGTCGAGACAACTTGTTCAGGATCTTCCGGATAGCTATTTCAAGGCCCGCGCTTCTTCACCGAATGACAATGTCTGAGTTTGCGCCATTTTTCTCATTGGAGGGCGGCGTAAAGGGCGGTCGTTCGATGCCGCGTTGACACGCAGGCCTTCCCGCCATCTGATTAAGCCAGCGAGAAAGATTCGGAAAATCGTCGATCGAAAATTCCAACATGCGATATGTGCGCGCCCACGGCCAAGTGGCGATATCCGCAATCGAAAAGTCACCGCAAAGATATTCGCGGTCCAATAACCGCCCATCCAAAATACTCAGCAATCGCCGGCTTTCTTTTTCATATCGAGCAATGACGGATGGAATTTTTTCAGGGAAAAAGGTCTTAAAGACGCCCGCCTGGCCCATCATTGGACCAACACCGCTCATTTGAAACATGAGCCATTGCAGCACTTCCGAACGGGCTTTCATCGTCGGCGGCAACAGCCGGCCGGTTTTTTCCGCGAGATATATTAGTATTGCACCCGATTCAAAGACAACAAATTTATCTTCATCTTGATCGACGATGACGGGTATGCGGCCGTTCGGGTTGAGCTTCAGAAAACTAGCGTCCTTCTGCACGCCTTTGATGAGACTCACAGGATATAATGTATATTCAAGTTCGAGTTCTTCCAGTGCGATAGACGCCTTCCATCCATTCGGCGTGCCCCAGCTATAAAGATCGATCATGCTTGGCTCTGCAATTGAATGACAGCTTTGGTGTGCACCCTATTCAAAAAGTTCGTCCGGGAGTTCCTGGATACTTTTCGCAGTTGTTCGCACGTGCTTGCGAATCGCACGTTCCGCGGCTTTGGCGTCGCCAGCCGCAATGGCTTCCGTTATTGACTGGTATGCTCCCACAGCCAACGGCATTTCGCTGACTCGAATGAAACTCCTAACCTGTAATCGAAACATTGGTACGCGGAGTTGAGAGATAATTTTGGGCAATTGCTTGTTGCCACCGAGCTGATCGAGCACCTTTCGCCATGCGTCCACCGCCTCCATAAACCCTGCGATATTGCCGCTCTTTGCCGCCGTACTTATCTTGTTCAACGCACTACGCAATGGCCGCGCGCTTACTCCACTGGCGACAGCTTTTGCGGCGCCGCTTGCTGCTACGCCCGCAAGCGGCTCAAGGAGTTCATATATGTCTTCTATGTCAGCACGAGATAAACGGCGCACAACAAACCCGCGATGGGGTTCGATTTGAACGAGGCCGTCCCGAGAAAGCGCCTGCATTGCTTCACGGATCGGCCCTTTGCTATACGCGAGTTCTTCTACAAGGTCGGTTTCGCGCAATCGCTGGCCCGGCGCATAACGGCCCGACTTTATACCCTCACGCAGCAGCTCTAATATGCGCTCTGTCGCTGTGGCGGCGCTCGTCGCGCCGGATTTCTTGGTTTTTGCCGGCCTCTTCATTTTCGCGCGCGCGCCTGTCTGATGTGAAACTTTTGCGAAACTCAGTTTTACGTCTCCCTTTAGTTAAGTGGGCATCTATGATCGGGTCAACTGCGCGTGGGCGCGAAATGATAAGCCTCCATCAACGGCCGATTGAAAGTATATCAGTGATCGCTGTCTTTAAGGCGGCTTCGGGTTCGTCAGGCGATTGCGCAGACCGCCAGCCTACAAATCCGTCCGGTCGGACTAGGACTGCGCCATTCGGTGAGATGCCGTAAAGTGTGTGGAAGGCGTTCGTGTCCGCAGCAAATTCCATATCTTCACCCGCTACAAAGCAGGCAATCGGTGCGCCGAGGCTAGAAGACAGATTGCGAACTGCGGAGCGCCATTCTTTACCTAGAGCGCCTGCAAGCAACACAAATTTCCCTCCAAAGTAGTCGAGAGTTGATGCGCCGGATTGGCCGCGCAATGGCATGTGCGGCGCCCGCCCGCCAGGCCGACCGGAAGGCAGGTAATCAGAGTACGTATTTTCTGGCTCTTCAATCGGCGATCCATCACAGATCACCGCCGGTGATTCATATCGAAACCCCAAGATGACGCCTTGTTGGCTTCCACCCCACATGTCCGCTCGGCCCGATTCTGTCTCAAGCTTCTTTAAGTTTCCTTTGGCTGCGTTGACGGTGAAATCGCAGATAGGGTAGCGTTCAGCGTGATAAGTTTCGAGTAATTTATCACCTGCCCATCCTTTAAGCGAACCTGCTAATTTCCAAGTCACATTTTGAACGTCTTGCAGGCCTGTATTCATTCCAAGAGCGCCGGCGGGCGGCATCAAATGCGCAGCGTCGCCGACAAGGAATGTTCGCCCGACTTTTAGTCGTTCCGCTACCTGCGCCGTTGCAGTCCACGGGGCAATGTTATTTATGACAATTTCCAGATTTTCCTGATTCGTTGCATTTCGGATCATTGTGAGCAGTTTCTCTTCAGGGAAATCCTCCGGGCTCTCGCCTGGTGCGAGCTGAATGTTAAATGTCCATTGATTTTCATTGCGGCCAGTAGGACGACCTGAAAGGATAGACATCCGCCCGCCCTCTCGAATGACTATGAAGGCGACTTTGAGCGCCTCCAACTTGTCTGCGAGCGGCGCCTCGAACATGACGTTGAGGTTATGCCGCAAAGGCTCGCTGCCGCGTAAGGGCGAATCGAGTGCTTTTCGGATTGAACTCCGCGCTCCGTCGGCGGCGATCATATATGGTGCTTTGATTTCATATTTGCCGAGATAGTGATCGCGAATTTGCGCCGTTACGGCGTCATCCGATTGTTCAAAGGATGTCATTTCGGCGCGAAACCGAATGTCCGTATGCGCTTTTGCTTTGGCGCAGTTGAAGATAATTTCTTCAACGACGTCCTGCGACGTAACGACTCCTGGCGCCGGCGACAAATCGGTTTGTGTGAGATCCGCCGCGCCAAAAGGAATGCGACGGAAGTTGTCCGCATCTAAATGATCGCCTGTTGCAAAGGCGCTAATCAGTTCAACCGGCTCGGCGGCGTTTCTAAGCAAGTGTTCGCAGCCAATCTGCCGCAAGAGTTCCATGGCGCGGGCGTTAATGCCGCGCGCTTTCGGATGACGGGCGGTTGTTTCGTTTCGTTCAACGACAATCGATCGGATACCAAGGTCAGACAAAAACGCTGACGCTGCTAGTCCTACCGGTCCGCCGCCGACAATAAGTACTTCGGTATTGAGAGTTCGCATTGTTCTAGCTCGCTGTTGATGACTTTTCGGTCGTTGTGTTGGGTGATTTCGGATTGAGGTTTGGTCCTCCGCCGCTAGGAGCTGATGTTTGCTGTGCGGAGTCGGGCGCGCGCATCGCCGCGACGGCGAATGCGCCTGCAATGCCTAGCGCTGCAATGCTCGCCAAGAAGAACATCTGATCAATTCCTGCGGAGCGGGCAATCGGCGTTGACAGCAGGGGAGTGGAAAACTGTCCTAAAAAAACGGCCGACATTAATCCGGACACAACGCGGCCGCGCATATGCGGCGGCGCCATAGTTACGACCCACATGTTGATATTTGGCAGGAAGATGCCGATGCCGGCGCCTGCAAAGGCGGCGCCCACTAAGACCATCCAATAGTATTGGGCGAAACCGAACACCGCATAGCCAACCGCCATCAGAACAAAACAAGGAACAAATAATGCGCGAATCGACACCCTTGTTTTTATCCGGTGATAAAGCGTGGCGCTAATACCTGCGAAAAGCGTAGAAACGCTAATGGCGACAGAAATAAGAAACGGATTGGGTGTTGCGAGTTTATTTGCAATCAGAAACGGGAGATGCACTGGTAGTAGAAAAAGTCCGCTCATCCCGATTGCGCCAATGGCGTAGGCAAGGAGCGCGGTGACTGGGAAACCTTCTTTTGAATTCTTGCTCGCGCTACCGTTCTTTCCGGGGTTGCTGCTGAGCTCTGGCTCATTGATTACGAAATATACAAGCGGGATTAATGGAATGGTCAACAGATAAATCAAGAAGGGCGTGCGCCATCCGTATACGGCTAATGCGCCAGCGATCAGTGTAAATGCAACTGCGCCAAATTCGAGTGCTGCGGATTGGGCCCCCATTACCCGAGTGCGCTTGTCTCCAGAGAAGTAGTCACCAACAAGTGTGATCACTGCCGTCATGGAACCGCCAATCGCAATTCCCAACAACGCTCGTGCAAAGAGCAATTGCGGCAATGTTTCAACATACAGCCCCGCAGGCCCCGCAACAGCGTAGAGAATAACAGCGCCAAGCATCACTGGCTTTCTTCCAACACGGTCCATGAGCCATCCTGCTATCGGCGCTGTGATGGCGATAAAAAGCGCAGGAAACGTTAGCGCCATGCGTGACAGAACATCGGCGTTCGGAAGATCAGCGAAGTGCGCTCTAATCTGGGGCAGGGCGCTCGCGACCGCAGACGGACTCCAGATCGTAAGAAGTGTCACATACAACAGCGTCCCGATGACGAGTAATTCCCTCGACTCGCGTTGATTGCCAACTAATTTATCTCCTGATTTCAATGGTTTCCGTCCCAGTTGTGATCGTTAATAAAATTGTCCTACAAAAGTAGTAGCCAAATATGGAAGAAAAAGATAGAGTGAATGTTATCGCGAAGCGTTGCGCGAGAAAATCACCAACGCAATTGGAAGTGTAAGCATTCGCGAATTCGGGAAAATCACCGAGAAACCAGGCGTTCGGGAGGGAAAAATGAGTAGGAACACCAAGTCACTGCGCCGCGCTGAGGTGCGCCGCCGAAATCACCGTATCTTTGGAGCATCGATGATTGCGCTTACCGCGGCGATGGCTCCGAGTAATCCAACATTGGCGCAGTCAGATGAAGCGGCTGAAAGCGGCAGCCGTGTCGAGCAGATTGTCGTTACAGCGCGTAAACGTGAAGAAGGCATCCAAGATGCGCCGGTTTCCATCACTGCGTTTACTGGCGAGGATCTCGCGGCGAGATCTGTTGAGAACTTGTCGAACATTGGAGAATTTACGCCAAATCTCACATTTAACAATGCAACTGAGCCTGGCGGCGCTAACTCGGCGCAGGTCTTCATTCGCGGCGTTGGCCAACAGGACTTCCTAATCGTCGCCGATCCGGGCGTTGGAATTTACACTGATGGAGTTTATCTGGGCCGAGCAACCGGCGGCGTTCTCGATATCACAGATGTTGCGCAGGTCGATGTGCTTCGCGGGCCCCAGGGAACTCTATTTGGCCGAAATACTGTTGGGGGCGCCATCAATGTTGTGTTGAACAAACCGACTGATGAATTCGAAGGCTATATCGAAGGCATTGTAGGCTCGGATGAACGGTATGAGCTTAACGGAGCGATAAATGTTCCACTGTCAGAGGGCCTTGCTGCTCGCGTTGCTGGGCACTGGATCAACAGAGACGGCTTCGGAGTATCCAGCGTCACAGGTCAAGAATTCGGCGATGACAACAACTATACGATACTTGGCCAGCTACTTTGGGAACCCTCTGCAGACTTGACCATTAGGCTCACAGCGGACGTCCGCCACGAAGACACGGCGCCAGCCCATTCCTTTGTCACCGATGTTGATCCAGCCGAATTCACGGCAGTTCCGGGACCCGGCGGAAATCTCATTCAGCCGCCAGGTCTCTTCTTCCTTGTTGGGTACAATCAGATTCTGCGTCCGACTATTACGCCCACGCCGCCGCCGATACTTTCGAGTGCAGATCTGATTGCAACTGATCCGAGTGTGAATTCGTCAAGTGTCGTTGGATCGGACATGTCAACGGTGTGGGGCTTTTCCAGCACGATTGACTGGGCTGCTTCGGAATCACTCACCGTTAAGTCGATCACTGGCTACAGGGCGCTCGATGTCGAATTCAATGCTGACAATGACGCAACCGTTCACCCGATTTCATCGATCGATGCAGACATCAGTCAATGGCAGTTCAGCCAAGAGTTGCAGTTCATCGGCGACACGGGCGACCTTGAGTGGTTGGCCGGTCTCTTTTTCTTTAAAGAGAATGCTGACGACACAACAACCAATTTGATCTTCGCTGACCGCTATGACGCACTCGAATACTCGGCGATCAATATCATTACACTTCCCTGCGCTGTCGCGCCAATACCGGGACCGCCAGGTTGCGCAGGCAATCCCGCCAACTTTGGTCTTGATACAAACCTACTAACAATGAGCGAGATCGACGTTACGAACTACGCTGGTTTTGTGCACGGCGTATATTCTTTCAGCGAAGCGTTCTCATTGGAAGCTGGCGTTAGACTTTCTTACGAAGAAAAAGAGTTCACGACTTCGCTCACCCGGTTGGCGAGTGGAATACCGGCCGTGCCTGAAACCACCGTATCCGACGATTGGTTTTCGGTTACGCCGCGCGTTAGTTTAAACTTTGAGCCTATCGATGACGTACTGCTTTATGTATCGGCGTCGCGAGGTTTCAAGAGCGGCACCTTTAATGGGCGCTCATTGTCTCAAGGGTTTGTCGTTCCGGTGGAGCCTGAACGGTTGTGGACTTATGAGGCTGGCTTCAAAACAACCTTTGCTGATGGTCGCGCACGGCTAAATGCAGCATTTTTCTACAATGATTACTCTGACGTTCAGCTTCAATTCGTCGAAGTCTCTCCAGCAGGTGCAATTGTCCAATTCGACAACGCTGGCGATGCCGAGATTTACGGCGCTGAGGTTGAGTTCGTCGCGAAACCTACGGACAGTATCGATATCATATTGTCGGGAGGCTATTCAGATAGCGAGCTTAAAAATGTTGATGCGGCTGCAGCAGCCGCCGGCTTTGTTGAGGGTACAAAGCTTTCGAAGACGCCAGAGTTTTCATTTGTCGCAGCAGCTCAGCACACGTTAGAGTTGCCGGGTTTCGGATCATTGCGCAGTCGTGTTGACTATAGCTGGACGGACGAGTTTTTCCATCAACGCAATGAAGACCCGCTTTCATTGCAGGAATCTTACGGGCTCCTTGGCGCGCGTTTAACGCTGATAACGGCGAACGACAATTTTGAAGTATCGGCTTTCGGGACAAACCTGACAGACGAGGAATACTTCAACGTTATTGTCGTGGGAAGCACTCGCGTTGCGACCGGTTATCCCGCGCGTGGTCGACAATGGGGCGTGAGCGCGAAATACCGCTTCTAAACTTTTTGTATCGGTTTATCCAAGCCAAATGGAGGGTGAAAGGCAATGATCACGATCTACGGGCAAAAAGCTTCCCGCGCCTTTCGCGCCATCTGGCTCGCCGAAGAGATTGGCCTCGACTACGAGTTGAAGGAGGTCAATCTCTTTGAGGGCGAGCACAAGTCGCCCGACTATCTCGCCCTTAATCCTCTGGGTCAGGTTCCGGCTATGGCCGACGGTGATTTCTCCATGGGGGAATCGCTTGCGATCACGCTCTACCTAGCGCGCAAATATGGTGGCGTGCTCGGCCCGAGGTCTCCGGAGGAAGAAGGCCAGTTTTTGCAATGGGCACTGTGGGCGGCGACAAGCATTGAACCGCTCTTGATGCCGATCATTCACAACTGCATCATTATGCCGCCGGAAATGCGTAATGATGAAGAAGTCAACGCCGCCCTGGATGCGCTTTCAAAACCGCTGGCGGTGCTTGATTCGTTCTTGGCCGATCGAGAATACCTTGTGGGTGACCGCTTCACGGTTGCTGATCTCAATGTTGCTGCGGTTCTTTCCATGCTAAAAGTGGCGGACCTTGATGTCACACGCTTTGGCGGCGCGTTTGAGGAGTGGTTCGGAAACTGCCTGGCAAGACAGGCCTGCGACTACGATATGCAGCGAACGAAGGTAACGCCGGAAATGCTGGCGCGCCTTAAAAAAATGCGCGAGGCCGGTTAGAGAACCTCACAGCAGGGCAAGATAATGACGACAAAATTGGCCAACCGAAAATTGGCGCTGGCTCGCAAGGCCTGTGAAGAAGCCATTGCATTGGCTGAGCGTTTCAATCACGAGATTTCGGTCGTCGCAGTTGATTCTGGCGGCCGCCCTTTGGTCTTAATGCGAACTGATCGTGCAGCGTATACAAGTCTCGAACCGGCTAGACGGAAAGCGGTGACGGCGGCCAGTTTTCAGTTTCCTTCAGCCGTGCTTGCGGAAATGGCCCGCGGCGATCCGGTTGGAATGCGCGCGCTTGAAGCGGGTGATGACTTGCTTGCCGTACCGGGCGGGTTTCCTCTACTCCTTGACGGCAACTGCATAGGTGGTTTTGCGATCGCCGGCGGTCATTATACTGAAGATCAGATGATTGGCGAGAAAGTTGTCGAGGCGCTCAGCGGGCAGGGAGAACAAGGCGATGATTGAAGACGTTCTCGTTGTCGATGCGACGGTCCATGCATTCAATTTCGGCGTTGAGAATTACGAAGCGCCATTTGTCTCGAATGTCGTCAAAATGCTCTACCAGTTCAGTCAGAACCAGATTCACCCGCAAGGGGACCCGCGTTACCGATTGAGCTTTCAAGAGTTCCAGGATTTGTTCCAGATGCAGCCAAAGCCACTGGAAGAAGCACTTTTTCGGGAAAGTCTTACCGATGTCGCGGTTTATCATGGCGTTCCGCTTTACGGTCTCTTCGGCGACGGCAGTTCGCCGATTCACATTGCCGAGAAAACGCGGGAGAAATGGCCGCAGCGGATGCATATTTACGGCGACATCAGCCCTTGGCGAGACGGCGCGTTGGAACGCATGGACAAACTGATCGATGAACATGGCGTCATTGGTGTGAAGTTTTATCCCCTGGATCTCGTAAACGGACGCATTCACGCAACGCGCTTCGATGACGAAAACAACATGTTTCCGCTGATCGAGCGGGCGCGCGACAAAGGCCTTAAGGTCATCGCCGTTCACAAGGCCGTTCCTTTCGGTCCATTGACGATCGATAATTATCACGTTGCGGACATGGCGCCAGCGATCGAAGCGTTTCCGGACATGATTTTTGAAATTGTCCATGGCGGGTTCGCGTTCATCGAAGAGACGGCGGCGCTGCTTGAAAAATATGAAAACGTCTCTGTGAACCTCGAGACGAATCCGTGTTTCGCAATTAATATGGCCGACAAATTCGCTGACATGATGGCGCCGCTGCTCGCAACCGGCGCCCATGACCGGCTTTTTTACGCGACCGGCGCCACAGGAGCGCACCCGGGTCCCTATGTGGAGGCGTTCTGGCGGTTTGAAATGCCAAGAGGCTATCCCAAGCTCACCGAAGAGATGAAGGCTGGAATTTTAGGCGCCAATTTCGCACGTCAGCACGGCTGGGACGTCGAGGCGATAAAAAAATTGTGCGCCGAAGACGAGTTCGGCTGGGAGAAAACACTAGCCGAACCATGGGGTCCGGTTCGTGAACAAAGAGCGCCGGGTCGGCCGGTTGGCGGGATGGCTTCATAACCCATGCTAATGGAACGCCAAATTTACGAGGTGTTAAACGAAATCATCGACCCATGCAGCGAGGCCGCGGGAGCACCTGCGGGGCTTGTCGATATGGGGCTGGTCCGAACAGTGAACATTGAGCCGAGAGCGGACAAGCCATCATTGCGCATTCTGATCGGGGTCACGCATCCCATGTGCCTTATGGCAGGCGTATTTCTCAATGAAGCAAAAGTACGCCTTGAACAACTTCCAGACGTTGGCGATGTAACCGTCGAACTCGACGGCAATCACATCTGGACGCCAGCCGATATGACGCCGGCGTACCGCAAAAACCTAAAAGAGAATCGCCGCGATCAGATCGGCAGGCCGACATAATTCTCCGCAAGCATCGTCTGCATTGCCTCTGACTCAGCGAGGTAGTCGAGTTCAGCGAGTTGCATGCGCCGATCAAAGTCGGCGTTCTCGGGAAAACGGTGCATGAGTTTTGTCAAATACCAGCTAAACCGTTCTGATTTCCAGATGCGGGCGAGCGCTTTAGCTGAGTAACCCTTCAGCGCTGCTTCGTCACCTGATTTGAAATAGGCGATCATCGCATCAGAAAGATAGACAATGTCGCTAGCAGCCAGGTTAAGGCCTTTGGCTCCGGTGGGTGGAACGATATGAGCCGCGTCGCCGGCAAGAAAGAGGCGCCCGTGGTTCATCGGTTCAAAGACGAACGAGCGCAGCGGCGCTATGGATTTCTCTAATGACGGGCCGCGAGTGACATGGCTTGCGGCGTTTGGGCCTAGCCGCGTGCATATTTCATCCCAAAATTTTTCATCCGGCCAGTCATCGATCGTTTGATCAAGCGGAACCTGAATGTAATAGCGACTACGAGACATAGATCGCATGGATGCTAGGGCGAAGCCGCGTTCGTGATTGGCGTATATCAACTCTTCAGTACAAGGAGGCACATCCGCGAGAACGCCAAGCCAACCGAAAGGATAAATAAGTTCAAACGGTCGCCCCGTCTCCGCGGAGATCACCTGACGGGAAGGCCCGTGAAAGCCGTCGCATCCGGCAATTAGCTTTGCATCGACACGCTCTTCCTTGCCGTTTTTCGTATACGTGATATGAGGATCGACCCCGTCTACATTGTGCAGGGCGACATCTTCGGACTCCCAGACCACATGGATGTTCCGATCTTCGGCGGCGTCGATGAGATCTTTTGTCACTTCCGTTTGCCCATAGACTGTGACATGGCGGCCGGTGAGTGCAGCCATGTCGATACGGATGAGTCGCTCTCCGTCCGCGAACACAACACCATCGTGCTGCAGGCTTTCCCTGTTCATCCGTTCGTCGATGCCGAGCTCGACAAGCACGTCCGTCGTCGTGCTTTCAAGAACGCCTGCTCGAATGCGGCTCAACACGTGTTCTTGTGTGTGCCGCTCGAGCACAATCGGGTTGACGCCCGCAGCATGGAGCAGATGCGCCAGCATCAATCCGGAAGGGCCTGCGCCGATAATGACGACATCCGTTTTCATGGGTTTTCTCCCTGGCTATTTCCGTCATGGCGCAAGGGACAGCAGTCCTTCACGAGGTGGGTGGCGAAGAAGATTATCTACTAAAATTGTCCTACAATCAAGTCAACAATAGTGAGAAGCGATATTTCAGAGGGTCAAAATTCTTCTGTGTCGATCTCAAGCTGCGTCGCAGCCGGGTAGCGCGGACCGAAGACGATTGCCTGGTTGATGGCGTTGTCGAGCCGGGCGAAGACAATCTGATCAAGGACGACGCGGCTTGCGCCAAGATTTTCAGCGAGATGAGCCGGCGAGGTCGTGCCCGGAATGACATGGATATGCAGATCTTTGCCGAGCGCCCAGGCGAGGGTGAGCTGCGCCGGCGTGCAGCCGACGTCTCTTGCTGTCTCGTGATAGTCCGGCAACAGCGCGACGTTTTTGGACCAGTACGGCTCTTGAAAGCGGGGCATGCCGCGGCGAATGTCTCTCTCGTCGAAAGCAGATGGATCCATTGCGCGGCCGGCTAGAAACCCTCGCGCCAGGGGTGAGAAAGCGACAAAGGCAACGTCCAAATCTGCGCATGCATCGAGCACGGCGATTTCTGCGTTGCGCGTCCACAAAGAATATTCCGTTTGGACCGCCGCTATCGGGTGAACCGCATGGGCCTTGCGAAGGGTGGCTGCTGAAACCTCGGAAAGACCGATGGCGCGGATAAGGCCGGCTTCGACCCACTGGCTCATTTCGCCGATCGAGTCTTCGATAGGCACCGACTTGTCCCAGCGATGAAGATAGTAAAGATCGATGACGTCCGTTTGCAGACGCGCAAGAGACGCTTTGAGTGTTTCGCGAAGCGTTGCCGGCCGCCCGTCAATTACACGTTTGCCATCGACGCCCTGCATGCCGCATTTGCTGGCAAGTATGACTTTGTTGCGATGGGGTTTAAGCGTTGCGCCCACGAGTTCCTCATTGCTCCCGAAACCGTAGAGCGCGGCGGTATCAAAATGCGTCACCCCAAGATCGACCGCATGCGCGATGACTTCCGCGCCCTTTTCCGGCGGCCGCAGCGCGCCGTAAGCGTGGCTTAAGTTCATGCAGCCGAGGCCGATTTCGCCCACGTCAAAGGGGCCCAGTTTCCGCGTTTTCATGGGACAGGTCAGCTTTGTGCATTCAGTTGTTGTTCAAGCTGATGCAGAGTCTCGTAGCAGGGCAGAACCTTGCCGACGCTTGAATTCGGTTCGCGCCCCTCGCGAATGGCGGCGAAAAACTCCCGGTCCTGCAATTCGATGCCGTTCATGGAGACGTCGACGGCGGAAACGTCAATGGGCTCCTCGCGGCCCGTCACCAGATCGTCATAGCGGGCGATATAGGTGCCGTTGTCGCAGATGTAACGGAAAAACGTGCCGAGCGGTCCGTCATTGTTGAACGACAGGGAGAGCGTGAGAATTTTGCCCGTCTCCGTCTTCAACTGGATCGACATATCCATCGCGATGCCGAGGTCCAGATGCGGCAGCCCTTCGACAGCGTTGGCGACGATGACCTTTTCACCCGTCTGATATTGAAAGAGATCGACCGTATGGGCCGCATGGTGCCATAAAAGGTGATCGGTCCAGGAGCGCGGCTCACCTTTTGCGTTCATGTTCTGCCGGCGGAAGAAATAGGTTTGAACGTCCATTTGCTGAATGGAGAGTTCTCCGGCTTTAATCTTGTTATGCACCCATTGATGGGACGGATTAAAGCGCCGCGTATGACCGACCATGGCGACGAGACCGGTTTCCTTTTGTTTGGCGCTGACGGCTTGCGCGTCCGCCCAACTGTCAGCCAGCGGAATTTCGACCTGAACATGTTTGCCGGCGTGCATGCATTCGATCGCCTGCGCCGCATGCATCTGCGTCGGCGTGCAGAGAATAGCCGCATCGACGCCGGGCTGCGCCAGCGCTTCCCCGAGTTCGGTCGTTGCATGCGCGACGCCGTATTTTTCTGCGACAGCCCTTGTCGGCTCAAGGCGGCGGCCCACAAGCGAGACGACCTCTACGCCGTCGATACTCCTGATGCCGTCGAGGTGTTTTTCGCCAAAGGCGCCGGCGCCGGCGAGAATGACTTTCATTCGATAGACTCCCGTCTGTCTAAAACTGGTTTTCCAGAACGATGTGCCCGACCGCCGTATTCGACGCCGGTATGTGATAGTGGCGATGCAGCTCTTTCACCTGCGTGTTCAGTGCGCCGCGCATGATCAGCCACATCACCATTTCAATGCCCTCCGAGCCTGTCTCGCGCACATATTCAATATGCGGAATATCGGCGAGGTCCTCGGCGTTGTCTGAAAGTCGGTTGAGAAAAGCCGTGTCCCAGTCCTTGTTGATGAGCCCGGAACGCGGACCCTGAATCTGGTGGCTCATGCCGCCAGTGCCCCAGATCTGGACATTGAGGTCCTCGTCGAAACTCTCAACGGCGTTTGCGATCGCCTTGCCGAGATTGTAGCAGCGCCGCCCGCTCGGCGGCGGATAAACGACGACGTTCACGGCAAACGGAATAATCCGGCAGGGCCAGGCGTCCGGCTCGCCGAAAATCAAAGAGAGGGGTACTGTGAGACCATGATCCACATCCATCTGATTGATGATAGTGAGGTCAAAATCCTGTTGAATGACGGATTGTGCGACATGCCAGGCAAGGTCCGGTGCGCCTTTGACCGTCGGGACCGGCCGCCGCCCGAAGCCTTCATCCGCAGGCTGAAACTCCTCGGCGCAGCCGATTGCGAATGTGGGCACCATTTCAAGGCTGAACGCGGACGCATGGTCATTATAGACCAGGAAGATAACGTCGGGTTGCTCTTCTGCGATCCACTTTTTGGTGAACTCGTAGCCTTCAAAGACAGGTTTCCAGTAGTCGGTGTCGGTTGCTTTCGTATCGATTGCCCGACCAATCAGAGGAACATGCGATGTGCCGACGCCGGCGGTGATGCGCGCCATTATTTCTGCTCCTTTAGATAGCGATTGCCTTCGGGGCTGCGTCCGCCCGAGACCATCATTGCCTGATAGTCTTCTTCCTTCATGCCGGTCATCTTTGCGGCGGCGAAGACGAAGCTCTTGCCGTCGGTGGAAAAAATCTTGGCGAGGAAGTAAATATTGCCGCCGAGGGACAGCATCCTGTTGTAGTCGCGGTCGAGCACCGCCTGTTTTTGCTCTTTGGTCATCGCCCATTCGTCAAGATAGGCGCGCTCGTCCGTTTTGAAGCGCTCGCGGTTTTCCTCTTTCATCAGCGATGCGCAGAACTGATTGAGATGATATCCCTGACGCGCCATGCCGGCGTCAAAGATCGTTGTGCCGGGCACGTCCTTATAGGGTTTTTCAAGAGCCATCAGCGAGCCTCCTCGGGCCAGTAGAGCCGCATCGGGTTGTCGACGAGCAGTTTGTGGTGCAATTCCGTAGACGGTGCAATTTTCGGGATGAAATCGACGAGATGACCGTCGTCTGGCATATGCGATTTCATATTGGGATGAGGCCAGTCAGTGCCCCAAAGGACCCGGTCGGAAAACGTTTCGATGACGCGCCGCGCAAACGGAACAACATCACCATAGCTCGGGGGGCCGGATTTTGAGATACGCTCGGGGCAACTGACTTTCGACCAGACATTCGGGTTTTCTTCAAGCAGTCGGATGAATAGGTCGAAGTCCGTCCCTTGCGCCGGCTGCGTTGTGTCAGGCCGGCCCATATGATCGACGATGACTTGCGTCGGCAGGGAAGAAAAGAAACCGTAAAGCGTCGGCAGATCTGCGGCTTCGAAATAAACGACGATATGCCAACAGAGCGCTTCGAGGCGGTGCGCGAGCGCCATCAGCGCATCGGCAGGAAGTGGGTCCGCAAGACGCCGGACGAAATTGAAACGAACGCCGCGCACGCCGCCTTCATGCAGTGCTTCTAGGTCGTTGTCAGCAATATCAAGAGGGACCGTTGCGACGCCGCGCGCCTTGCCGTCTGAGTGGGCGATCGCATCAAGCAGCGCAGCGTTGTCCACGCCGTGACAGCTCGCCTGCACCAGGACATTGCGTGAAAATCCGAGATAATCGCGAAGCGCAAAGAGCTGGTGCTTGGACGCGTCGCAGGGGGTATATTTGCGTTCCGGCGCGAAGGGGAATTCATTGCCCGGTCCGAACACATGGCAATGGGCGTCAACCGCACCCGGGGGCGGAGTGAATTTCGGCTTCGACGGGCTCGCCTGCCAATCGAGCCAACCCGGCGTCCTTTCGAACGTTTCCGCGGGCGTGTTCATCGGCTCCTCTCTTTCAGGCGCTCATCGAGCCGCGGGAAGACACGCCGAGCGTTTTCTTCAAACACCTTGCGCCGAGCTGCGTCTGAAAGATCGAGCGCGTCGATATAGCGTTTTGTGTCGTCGAAATAATGCCCCGTCTGCGGATCGATTCCGCGCACGGCGCCGACCATTTCCGAGCCGAATAGGATGTTGTCGATATCGATTACGTTGAAAAGGAGGTCAATCCCGGGCTGATGATAGACGCAGGTGTCGAAATAGATGTTGTGCATCAGATGATCGTCGAGGGCGGGTTGTTTCAGCATATCCGCAAGGCCGCGATAGCGTCCCCAGTGATAGGGAACCGCGCCGCCGCCATGGGGAATGATGAATTTGAGCTCCGGAAAGTCCTTGAACAGATTACCTTGCAGGAACTGCATGAAGGCATTGGTGTCCGCTGCGATGTAATAAGACCCCGTCGCGTGAAAGGCAGGGTTGCACGAGCCGGAGACATGAATCATCGCCGGAACGTCAAGCTCGACCATTTTTTCATAGATCGGATACCAGAAGCGGTCGGTGAGCGGCGGCGCCGTCCAGTGACCGCCCGAAGGGTCGGGGTTTAAATTGCAGCCGACGAAGCCGAGTTCTGTAACGCAACGCTCTAGCTCGTGGATGGAATTATCCAGCGCACCGTTCGGAGACTGCGGCAACTGGCAGGCGCCGATAAAAACATCGGGATAGAGCGCCGTTACACGATAAACCAGATCGTTGCAGGCGCGAGACCAGTCCAGCGAGGTCTCCGCATCGCCTACATGGGGCTCCATGCGCGAGGCGCGGGGCGAAAAGATGGTCATGTCCGCGCCTCGCTCTTGAATAAGCTTGAGCTGATTAGCTTCGATGCCTTCACGGATTTCGTCGTCGCTGATGTCAGGCCGATTGGGGCGCGGAAGGCTGGGATCGTTCAGGCGCGCTTTCTGCGCTTCCCGATACTCGAGATGCGGTTGTGGTGCGACCGTGTGATGTCCGTGGCAATCAATAATCAGCATGGCGCGCGCTCCTTGAGCGGCGTTGCGACGAGGCTGTCGAGCGCTGACTCCAAATGAATATCTGCGGCATCGCCCAGGCGTCTGGCGATCCAGGCGTGCCGTCGCGCGGCGGCCAAGCTCATCAACGGATCGAGCCCCGCATCCGCGATGGTCGCAGCGGCCTCGCGCATCTCTTCTGCGCGCCGCGCGCCGTGAAGGTTCGCACGCGAAATCATATAGCGCGAAAGTTCTCGCCAGTCCGCGCCCGGATGAAGATTGTCGAGAGATTCGAGTACCGTTTCTTCGACGCGGTAGTAGCGCGCAGCGGCGAGGCCCTCGGACAGAAGCGCTTCAAGCCCCTTGATAACAACGCTGCGGCAGAGTTTCGCCGCCGCCGTCTGTCCAAGGGTTTCAGAATAACACTGTGCGTTTGAAAAACCGAGCGTCGCCGCGATGTCTTTGAATTCGCCGGCATGGGGACCGCCAAGCAGGATCGAACAGCCGAGCCGCTTTGGCGAGATCGGCGACATGATCGCCGCTTCCACATAGCGTCCGCCCGCCGTTTCAATAATACGCGCGGCGTCGCGCTTTGCGGCGGGAGCGGCTGAGTTGACGTCGAGAAAGTAGGCGCCGGACGCAAGTGTCGCCGTGACGCTTCGCGCCGCGGCGACTGTTTCGCCAGCCGTAACCGCGGATATTATGAGGTTCGCGCCACAGGCTGCCGCTTCGGCGTTCGCGCTCACGGCGACCGCGCTTCTCGCCGCCGCCTGCGCCGGCTCGCTTTCTTGGTCGGGAAACTTCACGTCCCATGCAACAAGGTTGCACCGGTTGGCGGTGGGAAGATCGGCGCCGAAAACCTGGCCGACCTCGCCGAATCCGATGAGCGCAATGGTGTTGATGCTCACTGGCCCCTCCATACGCTTGCGGGAATGAAAATCTTACCGCGCATCAGCTTGCGGGCCGTGCGGATGAGCGCGGCGCGCTTTACCGCGAAATCATCGTCCTTCGCTTCGATGTCGACCTCGACCGCAAAGGCGCCGCTCGGATGCTCTATGTCGAGCTGCTGCGGGCCGTTACCTTTTGATGGCGGCGCGGCGACTTCAGCGGCGAGCGAGCCGGGCACGAGGCACGCGGTCGCGACGCTGACCGCGCCCAGAACGCCGATCGCTTCGTGTACGCGGTGCGGTATGAAGCTCCGTGTCGAGATTGCGCCGCCGGCGAAGGGCGGCGCGGTTAATATCATTTTCGGAACGGTTTTAGCTGAAACGTCGCCCAGATTCATGCGCGGACCGATGCTAAGGCGCAGTTTCTCAATGCGCGCCTCGAGGTTCGCGTCAGCCTCAAGGCTTGCCGGCGACTCATCGCCCTTGAGGCCGAAATCGCTGGCTCGCAAAATGACGACCGGCATGCCATTATCGATGCATGTGAAGGGTACGCCCGCTTCCTCGTCCATCGCATTCCCGGTCGGCAAGAGCGCACCGCAGCTTGAGCCGGCGATGTTAAGAAACTCAATTAGGATGGGCGCAGCAGCGCCGGGCACGCCGTCAATGCTGGCTTCGCCTTCATAGTCGACAACGCCCGCTGGCGTTGGCGCATGGGCGACCGCAAGAGCGCCGGAGTTTTCCATGAAAATGCGAACCGGCGTCATATCGCCGGTAGGCGCGACAAGGCCGTTTTCGATCGCCCACGGACCTATGCCCGCAAGTATGTTGCCGCAATTTTGGCTGTCGCTCACTTCCGCCTTATCGACGCGCACCTGGTAAAACCGGTAATCAACGTCTGCGTCTTTCCGCGCTGACCGGCCAATGACGGCGACTTTGCTGGTCAGGGGATGGCCCCCGCCGAGGCCGTCGATCTGGCGCAGGTCAGGCGAGCCCATGGCGGCGAGCAGCACGCGGTCACGCGTTTCACGATCCGCAGGCAAATCTCCAGTATGAAAATAAAGTCCCTTCGACGAGCCGCCGCGCATCAGGGTTGCGGGGATCGGCGTCAGCATCAGTCTTTTTCCCAGTCGGCCTGATCGACATAGACAAGGCCTTTTTCGGCAAGCCGGCCACGCATGTCGTATATGTCCAGGCCGAGTTCGCCGGCGGCGAGGCGCTCGCGTGTTTTCGATTCCTTCCCTTCGCGCGCGCGCGCTTTTTCAAGAACGTCCGCAGCTTCACGGCGCGGAACAACCACAACGCCGTCATCATCCGCAATGATGAGATCGCCCGGAGAGACTAGCGCGCCGGCGCAGGTGACGGGGATATTGACGTCGCCCAAGGTTTCCTTCACCGCGCCTTGCGCGAATACGCATTTCGACCATACAGGGAACTGAATCGTCGCGAGATCAGCGACGTCGCGGACGCCTGCGTCGATGACAAGCCCTTTAACGTCCCGTGCCTTCAGGGATGTG
>JANQOV010000020.1 GCA_028285645.1 Hyphococcus sp. | reverse complement strand
GCGCCTGCGAAACCCAAGGCGCCTGCTAAAGCGAAGGCGCCGGCGGCAGCGAAAAAGCCCGCGGCAAAGTCCGCTGAACCCGCTGCAGCGCCGGCAAATGAGGGCGGCGCCAGCGTCTTTGACCGGTTGCGCGCACAACGCGCTGGCGCAGCATCGACGGACGATAGCGCAGCGCCCAAGCCCGAGGGAGCGACGCTGAAGGACGTTGCAACAGCGATCGCCGCCGCATCAAAGGGCGAAGCGCCGAAAACCGATGCTGCATCGGACGCCGACAATGATATTCCAGCGCCAACAGAAAGCGTCACCCTAGACGCGCCTGCGGCGACGGCGGACCCATCCGGTTGGCGTCGATCTGTGGTGCGGTCGATCAATGATACGCGCAGCGAACTGAAGGCAGCGCATTCGAATGTTGTGAATCTGCGCCGCAAGCTTTCGGCGATTAGCAAGCGTCGAACAGAAAGCCGTGCAAAAATCGTTGCGAGCCTGACTCGCGCTGAAACGCTGCTCGGCGAAATTCGCGACGCCTGGCGCTAGCCGTCAATCACTTCAGGAGGCGGCCTGTGGCTGGCTTCGATTGCGATTCAACGCAGCCCGCAAGTAATGATTACGGCTTTGCGCTCTCCGTTGACGTAGAAGACTATTTCCAGGTCTGGGCGTTTTCGGACGTCATTCAGCGACAAAGCTGGGACGGCTTCCAATTGCGGGTGGGCGACGCAACGCGCGCGTGTCTTGACCTCTTTGACCGGCATGACGCGACCGCAACTTTCTTCACCCTAGGCTGGGTCGCTGAACGCGATCCCGCTTTGATCAAAGAAATTGTCAATCGCGGCCATGAACTGGCGAGCCATGGCTATGACCATACCAAGGTCAACCAGCAGACACGCGATGCGTTTTACGAAGACGCCGGCCGCACCAAAAAGATGCTCGAAGATATTGCGGGTGTTGAAGTCACCGGCTATCGGGCGGCCGGTTTTTCCATCGACAAGACGACGCCGTTCGCTCACGAGGTCCTTAGCGAACTGGGTTATCGCTATTCGTCAAGCAGTCATCCGATCGCCCATGATCATTATGGCGACGCTGCTGCGCCGCGCGATCCTCATTGCCCAATGGAAGGCGCGGATTTTATTGAAGCGCCGGTTGCGACTGTTGAAATCGCAGGCCGCCGGTTCAGCGCTGCAGGTGGCGGCTGGTTCCGCGCTAACCCTTATATGGCGTCGCGCTTCCTGCTAAAACGCGCCCGCGCTTCCTTGAAAGGGCCGGTCATCTTTTATTTTCATCCCTGGGAGATCGACGCCGGGCAGCCGCGTATAAAAAGCGCGTCGTTCAAATCAAAAATGCGGCACTATCTCAATCTAAACAAAATGGAACGCAAACTTGACCGCATGCTTGAAGAGTTCAAATGGCGCCGTATTGATGAAGTGCTTGGACTAACGGGCGGTTCGGCATGACAGAGGCGGCGCTGGATACAATCAAAGCGGCTAAGGCTGCGCAACCTGTTGAGATCGCGCTTGCGGACGAGAACGACTGTAATGCGTGGGACCAGTTTGTGACCGCTGCAGCCGGCGCGGAACTTTTTCATCTTCATGGCTGGGGTGAAGTCATACAGGCCACATACGGCTATGAGCCGCTTTACGTGGTCGCAAAACAAGGCGCGGAGATCGTCGGCATTATGCCGCTGATTGACGTGCGTTCGCCCTTGCTTGGGCGGTCTTTGATTTCGACGGCGTTTTCTGTTGGCGGCGGGCCTGTTGCCGCGAGCCCCGAAATTGAAACACAACTTGCGGCTGCCGCGGCGCGTATCGGTGAAGAACGCAGCGTTCAATATGTCGAACTGCGTAGCTCAACGGCGGGGCTGGACGGCTGGGTGACGAAATCCGGCCGCTATGCAGGTTTTCGCCGTTCTATTTTTGCTAATCATGACGCCAATCTAAAAGCCGTACCGCGCAAACGCCGGGCTGAAATCAGAAAAGCGATCAAACTGGAGGAGGCTGGCGAGCTTCGCGTGTGTCTCAAACCGGACGTTGATCGGTTCTACCAGTTATATGCGCGATCGGTGCGCGATCTCGGCACGCCGATTTTTCCGAAGCGCTATTTGCAAGAGATGGTGCGGCAGTTTGCGGACAGAATAGAGATCTCAACGGCGATCTTTAAAGGCGCCGCCGTTGCGAGCCTGTTCAGCTTTTATTTTGGCGATCGGGTGATGCCCTATTTCATCGGCGCTGGCCCCGGCGCGCGGGAAGCGCGCGCGCATGATTTCCTTTACTGGTCGCTGATGCAGCGGGCGGCCGAACGGGGCGTGAAGGAGTTCGATTTTGGCCGCAGCAAAATCGATACAGGACCTTACGCCTACAAAAAACTTTGGGGCTTCGAACCCACACCGCTGGAGTATCAATACTGGCTCGTCAAGGCGCAGTCCTTGCCCGATGTCAATCCCAACAATCCGAAGTTTGCAGTGTTCACAAAAGCCTGGAAAAAACTTCCTTTACCTGTGGCCAACCGAGTCGGCCCGTTGCTTGCGCCGAATTTTCCATGAGCGACATGCAGAATATGAGCACAAAGCCTGAAATTCTGTTTCTTGCGCACCGAATCCCTTATCCGCCGAATAAGGGCGATAAAATTCGTTCCTGGAATTTGCTGCGCCATTTAACGAAAAACTATCGCGTGCATCTTGCCTGTTTTGTCGATGACGAAAAGGACTTTGCGCATACGGAGTTTTTATCGTCGGTTTGTGAAACCGCCGCTTTTGTAAAGCTTGACCCGCTGGCGGCGCGGTTGAGATCGCTGCGGGCTTTCGTCAATGGCGATCCGCAATCTTTTTCCTATTATGAGGATGGTCAAATGCGCGCTGCCGTGGCGGCGGCGCGGCAAAGCCCGCTTGTCGCTGAAATCGCCTTTTCGTCAACCATGGCGTCTTACATCGAGGGCGCGAAAGAGGGGTGCCGGCGGATTGTCGATTTTTGCGACGCGGATTCGGAAAAGTGGCGGCAATATGCGGCGCAAGCTACAGGCCCCATGCGGTTCATCTTTAGCCGCGAGGCCGAAAAGCTAAGAGAAGCGGAAACACGCATCGCAAACTGGGCTGACGCCAGTTTTGCCGTGACGGGTGAGGAGGCGTCGCTCTTTAACGATCGCGCTAACGCGCAGCGACAAGTCGACTGGTGGATGAATGGGGTCGATACGGACTATTTCGATCCGGATGGCGAATTTGCGTCGATCCCGCAATCACCTGATGTCGTCTTTGTTGGCGCCATGGATTATCGCGCGAATATCGATGCTGTTACGTTTTTCGCGTCGAACGTTTGGTCGTTGGTGCGCAAGGCGGTGCCGCAAGCGACATTCGCCATCGTTGGCGCGAATCCCGATCGCGCCGTTGAGGCGCTTGACGGGTGGGATGGCGTGACGGTCACTGGCCGGGTTGACGATGTGCGTCCCTGGCTTGCGCAATCAAAAATTGCGGTCGCGCCATTGCGGGTTGCGCGGGGCGTGCAGAACAAAGTGCTTGAAGCCATGGCCATGGGCAAACCTGTTGTCGCCACAAGTGACGCTGCGACGGGGATCGCGCACCGGGCAGGGATTGATATTCTGCTTGCTGATGAGTTGGCGACAATGGCCGACGCCGTGCTGCGGCTCATGTCTGATGAAGTTCTTCGAGGCCGTATTGGCGCAGCGGCGCGCGTCCGCATCTTGCATGAATACCGTTGGGAAGAGACGTTGAGGCGCTTTGACCGCGCCATGGCGGACGCTGCTGCCAGCGCGGCGTCTCAATCGTCGATACCGTCTTCGTCAGCCGCATCCAGCGCTTCGTAATCTTCGCCATTATTGTGGAAATGCGCGCGTTCCGGCGTTGGCGCAGCGTTGACGGAAAACTTGAAGATGTCCGGCCGCGAATAGTGACCTGCGATGTCACAAGCGGCCTTGGCGGCGCGCACAATGTCGAGCGAGCCTTCCGCGATTAAAATGGTTTCTTCGCTTTCTGCAGCGGCGATGATTTCACCGCGCGGGTCAATTAACGCAGAACCGCCCGGATGCTCCCATTCTCCAAGCGGTTTCCAGCGATCGGGAATATGCTCTTTAAGACGCAAACCCGCCGCACAAATTACATAGGCGCCGGCCTGGCTCGCAAAGCTCCGTGACAGCAAGTGTTGCCGAGCCCAGCAATATTCTCCTTGCCGCGGCGCCTTTTCCCATCCCGGCCATATGGCGGCATGTATTTGCGTTCCTTCTGCGGCGAGCGCATAGCCCGGCAACATCATTTGATGTTCCCAGCAATTCAAGGCGCTGATGCGGCCGTAATTTCGCTCAAGGACCGCGAGCCCTGCTGCATCGCCATCGCCCCAGATAATACGCTCCGCATGCGTTGGTTTTAATTTGCGGTGACGATTGAGAATAACGCCGTCAGATGCAATCGTGAGCGCCGTGCAATATGCTGTGCCTTGGGTGAAGGGGTCGCGTTCAGCAACGCCGATGACAACATCAAGCGCCGCCGCCCGCGCCGCTGCGCACAGCGCATCTGTTTCCGGACCCGGAATATCAATGGCGTTTTTCAGGTATTCAGCGCTTGCTTCCCACAACAAATCGATGACCGGACCGTCAACCCAGAAGGGGTAGCCCGGCAACCAGCTTTCGCCGAAGGCGGCAATACTGGCGCCGCGCGCGCCGGCTTGCTTGATAAGTTCGCATGCTTTGTCAGTCGACGCCGCCTTGTCAAAAAGCACTGGCGCCGCCTGGATGGCGGCAATTTTGAAAGTTTCGGGCTCGGCCATATGAAACGGGTCCTGTGGTCTTGTGCTGGTTATCGTTGACGCCATTCAGGGTGGAATTTCAATGGATTTGGTGTTTTGGCGGCGCAAATTCCCGCGATCCGGCAACCAATCGGTGCGATAAATCGGCAACAGCGCGGGGCCGGATGCCGAAAACTTCATACTTCAAGGCGCGGTTGAACCTTGGCTAAATCCTTAACAAAGGGTAAATTCCGGCCAATTGTAACATGGTGAAATCGGGGGGTCTTATGATCCGGGTTATCCTTCCACTGGCGATTGTCGCCGCAATGTTTTTTGGGCCGTTTTTTAGCGAGACGACGTCTGGTTCGGCGACCGGATCTCGAACCTCAATGGTTGCGGGCTCTTACTTCATTGAAGAAGCCGTCACTTGCGTCAGAAACCTCAACTATACGGGCTTCGCATTTGGAGACGAATGCGCGTCCGATGCGCAATATAACGGCTCGCAAATGTCTGGCAGCGTTCTTTCGGGGGCTGCAAAAATTTCAATTGTCGCGGCGGTGCTAGGGGTTATCGGCATACTGCCGTTCATTGGCCGTTTGACAAGCATTGCGACCATCGGCGCCGGCCTCGCGACGCTTGGCGCGGTTGGCTATTTCATGATGTCTGCGACGCGGTCAGCCGATGGATTGGCAAGCATACAATGGGGCGCCTATCTCGTCGCGGGGCTTGCATTGTTGACGCTTATATCAGGATTGTCGGGGGTGCGGGGACGCTGACGGGGAAAGCAGCGTCGTAAAAGGCCGCAAAGAAAAAGCCGGGCTGGGGCCCGGCTTTTTTTTATTCCCATTCGCCCAAACGCGATTACCGAAGCGGTGAGCGCGTATTGCTCAAAAAGGACGGCGTTGCATTGTGGGTCGCCGCCGCTTCGGTTCCTGCGCTGTCGGCGTCTGATTTTGCGGGCTGCCGCGCAGGCGAAGACGCCGGCCGCGAGCGGCGGAAATCAGACCCTGCAGACTCAGACAACGGGTCATCTGAGTGGCGGCAATTGCCCTCAAAATGCGCGCCGGTTTCCACCGACAACGAGCTATGCAAAATGTCGCCGCGAATGTGCGATGTTGAAGCGAGCGATACGGACTTTGCTCTGATCCCGCCGTCTACCTTGCCGCGTATGGTAACGGTTTCGCAAATAATCTCACCTTTGACCGACGCTTTTTCGCCGACGATTAAGGACGCAGCCTTGATGTCGCCTTCTAATTGGCCGTCAAACTGAATCTCGCCGGACGAATTGATATTGCCGCGCATCATCACGTCCGCCGAAATGATCGACGGAACATTAGACGAGCGCATGGCGTTTGATCGTCTAGAGGACGCGTTTTGCGCGCTCGACACGGGCATTTGAGTCTCGCCTTTAGTTCCTGATTGCGCTTTTCCAGCGTCTTGTGACTTGCCTGATTTAGCTTTCGAAAACATAACGTCCTGCCTCTATGAAACGACGTGGGTTTAGCGGTTTGCCCTTGAAGAGAATTTCGTAATGGACATGCGGTCCGGTTGATCTTCCGCTTGAACCCAACTCCCCAACCTTGTCATGCAGCTCAACCTTCTGCCCTTGCTTGACGGAAACCCTGCTCAAATGCGCATAGCGCGTGATGAAACCGTTTCCATGGTCAATTTCGACCATCCGGCCCCAGCCGCTGCGCGTACCTGCGAATTTAACAGACCCCGATGCTGTCGCCGTTACGGGCGACGCCCAAGCCGCCGCAAAATCAATGCCATGGTGGGCTGAGATTCGGCCGTTGATGGGATCGCGGCGTACGCCGAAGCCGCTGGTAAAACGCCGGCTGACCGTCAGCGGCGAAGACAATGGGATGCTGTTGATGACATCTTCGAGTTCGGCGAGCTCATCGACAACCAATGCGGCGCGGTTGGCGTGCTGCGTAAATCTTGACGAGGTTTGGCTGACGGATTCGATATCGATGAAAGGTCCGCCTTGCGCAAGGACAGTGTTGGAAATCTTTGCAGGGATCAACACTGAGTCAGAAGATACGCCCGTGCTCTCCAAGACAAGGTGCAACTCGTCCAATTTCTTTTGCGCGCGCTCTTCGAGCGCAGCAATCAGCAACATTTGCTCCGTATAGAGCTCAGTTGCTGCTGTTTTCATGCGATCGATCGCAGCGGCGGCGGCGCTTCCCTTAGGCGCGGTTGCGCTACGCTGTGCGGCCTCAAGAGCGGCTTCTTTTTTCAATGTCGAAAGACGCGACTGGCGCGGGGTCGGTTCGCCAGGATTGATGTCGATCATGATGCGGTTGCCATTGGTGGGCTTTTGGCCGCTAGGCCCCCCCGCCTCAGAAAGACCCTCTGATAGAATATCAAGGCTGTCATTGATCCGCGCTTTGCGCTTGACCATGTTTTCCATCATTTGATGGCGCAGCGAGATTTCGCGCATGGATTTGGCGAACTCGCTTTCGATCGTGTGGTTGAGCGCGTTTACGTCGTCGATGGCCAGCTGTGCGTCATGGAGGCGTTTTGAGAACGTTGTTTCCATGTTGCGATAGTCGATTTCCCTGGCGGCTTCGATTTGCTCGTCAAATACAAAGTTGACAGACGTATACGCCACCCACAGCAACGCCGACAGCGCAACGATAGCGAGCGCAACCTGCGTCTTTGTGGACATCGATATGAAGTGAACGACGCCGTCACTTCGGTGATAAATCTGCCGTTCTTTAAATAAACGACCGAAAACACGTCGAAATCTGCCGGAACGACGGCTCATTTACTAACGCCCCTTGCACATACCAAAAATAACACTATGCGCTGCCACCCCTGTGGATATTGCACCGTAAAACTGAGCATTACGCAACTGTTATGTGATGGTGTAACGGCATTTTTTAAAATTCTAAAGACACAGTGGTTAATTGAGAGGAAATTTCCCCAGTGTCGGCTCGTAAAAACCGCGCGGCATCCCCGCCAAATCTCGCGCGCCATGGTTAAAGGGCGGCTTCGGTCCGGCGGGAAAAAAATCTTGCTGCAGGACCCGAAAAGTCGCTTCGGGTTCAGCGCCTTCATCCTTGCAAATTGCGTGAAACCACCGGGTGCCTGCCGCCACATGGCCGATTTCTTCCTCATAGATCACGTCAAGCAAGTCGGCGCTTTCCACATCGCCGGCCCGGCGAAGCTTTTGGATCATCGAAGGCGTCACGTCTAGTCCTCTCGCTTCCAAAATGAGCGGGGCAACGACTAGCCTGCCCGCAAGGGATGCAGCGGTGGCGGACGCGGCCTCCCACAGTCCGTCATGGGCCGGTAAATCCCCATAGCGCGCGCCGAGGGCGTGAAGGCGATTGTTGATCATCCCGAAATGGCGCGCTTCGTCCGCGCCGACTTTTCCCCAGTCGGCGCAAAACTGAACAGTGTCGAGGCCGCGCTCCCTAATTTCGGGGCCAAAACGGGCAATCATATCGAAGGCGAGGTCAATGGCGTTGAATTCGATATGGGCTATTGCGTGAAGGAGCGCGATGCGGCCATCGAGGGCGCCAAGACGTCGCCGGGCGACTTTTGCTGGGGAAACCAGGGGCGGGCGTTGAGGTCTAGCCGGACGGTCCGGCGGTGCGGGATCGTCCTTTGCTGCAAATGCGAAATCTGCGGTTTTTGCAAGCGCAGCAGCGGCTTCCGCTGCGGAACACTTTGCTTCCGGTTCGGCTTCGGTCAGGACGCGAACCGCAGCCGCCCGCATGGTGAGCGCATCGGTCAAAGGGCTTTTACCGCCTCGAGAACTTCGTCCGCATGACCCGCCACCTTCACTTTGCGCCAGATTTGCCTGATTTTTCCCTTTTCATCGATGAGGAAGGTCGATCGTTCGATCCCCATAAACTTTCGCCCATACATCGATTTTTCGACCCAGACGCCGTAATTTTCGGTCACCACGCCTTTATCATCTGCGCCGAGCGTTACTTTGAGGTCGTGTTTTTCCTTGAATTTCTGGTGCTTAGCGACCGTATCGCGGGATACGCCGATGACTTCCGCACCGGCGCGTCGGAATTTTGCGAGATCTGTGGAAAACGCAATCGCCTCCTTGGTGCAACCGGGCGTGTCGTCCTTCGGATAAAAATAGAGAACGACCTTTTTGCCCTTGAGATCCTTGAGGGCGACTTTGTCATCGTCGTCGGTCGTCAGCGTGAATGCCGGGGCCTTGTCGCCGGGTTCGAGTTGCTTTGCCATGAGCCTGCTAGTTGCTTTGGGATTCGATCGGAAAGCCGCTCATTATCCCAAAAAGGCCCTGCCACAAAGCAATCTCTCACCTTAGCGCCCTTGCAGGACGGGCCGGGCCTCGGTAGGCGTCAGAACCCCATTTTCATGATAAGACTGCGGTCTAGGGTGAAAACCGGGGAAAACGGCGGCGGCAGTTTGGCGTATGAGAAAAAGCGCGATGAAAACAGGACTGATCGCGCTTGAAGTTTGCGCTGTCCTGATCGCTATTTTCGCCGGCGCCTGTGCGTTCTTGTTTTGGCGGCTCGACCAGGGGCCGGTGCCGTTCGGCTTATTCAAGCCAAGCATTGCTTTTGCCATCGAGCGGCGACTGCCGGAGGGGCATAGCACTGAGATTGAGCATGTCAGTCTCGCCCGCGGACCGGACGGGCGCAATCTCGTTTTCGCCATTGAAGAGATATCGGTTCTGCGGCCTGATGGTGGAACTGCTGCGAGCGCGCCCATGGTCGCGTTTACGTTTGCGTCCGCTGATCTGCTTCGGGGAAAAACCGGTCCACGCACCATCACCATCACCAGTCCCGCCTTGCGGATCATCCGGGACGAACGCCAAAACCTTGAGGTCGATGCGTTTGGCGGCGAAGGCCCGCGTATTGGCGCGCGCTTAAATCGAATTTTGAGCAGCGGGAATATTGTTCAATCTGCATTTCGATCAGCAAGCCTTACGGGCGCCAAAATAGATTTTGTCGATGTTGCTTCGGGGCGGACGTGGTCCAGCGACGGTGGTCAAATTGATATTCAAAACACGCCGGAAGGTTTTTCTTTTGTCGCTGAAGGCGACATTTTGATTGGCGACGTTGCGTCAAAAATCAACGCCGACGCAGATTACACCCAGGAGAGCGGCGTCATCTCTGCGAATATTTCCGGCGAGAATATGCCAGTCTCCGATATTCTTTCAATGTTCTATGGAGACCAAGCGGCGATTGTTGAAGCGCCGGTGAGCGGCAAAGCGTCAGTCGCAATCTCGGCGGAAGGCGATGTCTTAAGTTCGCGCATCAATGCGCGCGTGGGCGAAGGCAAGTTACGGCTTGGCGAAACAGAAACGTCGATCTCGAACATTCAATGGGACGCAGCGTTTGATCCGCAGCGCAACATTTTTGACGTTGAAAAGTTTGCGTTTGACGTAAATGGCAGCAGCGGCGTGATAACGGGCAACGTCGCTGTGGACTTTGCCGACGATGTCCGCTCGCCGTCTCATATTCGCCTTGATCTGACGGGTGAAACGCTTGTCGCCAACCTCCCGGGCTTCCTGCCAGAACCGTTGCCCGTCGAAGCGCTGAATCTCTCCGGTGCTTATGACATCGACGACCGGCGGTTGCGCATTAGCGGTCTCAAAGCAGATCTCCTTGATATCGTTATCAGCGGTGATCTCGGGTTTGAACGCCCGCGCGGCGCTGACGGCGAAGTAGCGCCGTCATTGGGCGTTGCCGCCGACATCAAGATTGACGGCGCCCTTGATCCGCAACGTTTATTACGCCTCTGGCCGATCCCTGCTGCAAACGGCGCCCGCGACTGGGTGGAGGACCGGCTTGATGCAGCGGTGATTGAAAATGTCCTTGCCAAGATCGATTTGGCGCCCGGCGTTGTCGGACCCGATGGGCGCCTTCCCGATGAAGCGATGACCGTTACTTTTGACGTTAGTGAAGCAACCGCCCGTTATGCGCCCCTAATGACGCCGCTCACGAATGCGTCAGGGTCAGGCTTATTGCGCGGCAATAGTTTTTTGCTGAAAGCTGACAAAGGCATGGTCGGCGATGTGGCGATCAGCCAGGGAGAAGTCGAGTTTCCCGAGTTCATTCCGAAATGGCAGCCGACATATATACGCTTTCGCGCAAACGGCGCTTCCGAAGACATTCTAAGCGTCCTTGATCAAAGACCATTGCAGCTTTTATCGAAAATCAATCTCGCCCCAGATCAATTCGTTGGCGCGGCGACGGCGAATGTCGAAATCATGCGGCCCAATAAGCGAAATGTGCGTTCTGAAGAGTATCGATACAGCGGCAAGGCAACGTTTGAAGACATGGTCGTTACAGGCCTGATGGGCGATGTTGAATTGGAGGGCGCTCATGGCGAAGTTGACCTACGGGCCCGCTCGCTGACCGTCACCGCTGACGCGTCGCTTTCTGAAGCGCCGATCAACATTGTCTGGCGGCAGAATTTCTTTGAACGCGACGGCCCATCTTCCATCGATGTCGCCGGCGTCATTGACTCAACAACAGGCGATCTTTTTGGCGTTTCCGCGCGGGAATATTTGCGTGGTCCAATACCGTTTGAGGCCAAGGCCATCGGCGAGATTGGCGATCTTGAAAGCATTGCTGTCAACGCTGACCTTACCGGCGCAACGCTCGCCTTGCCGCAAGTAGGATGGGAAAAACCTGCCGACGCAGCGGCCAAGGGCGAGATTGATATCCGTTTTGCAGAAGACGTTGTGTCGATTGACGAGCTTCGCATCATCGCCGACGACGCCGAAATAAACGGCGCCATTGCCTTCAGCAATGAAGGCGCCCTGCAGTCGGCGTCATTCGAGGAGTTTCAACTTGCTGGCGCTGCGGATCTAACTCTGTCGGCGGAACGGACCGCGAAGGGCGAGCTCAAGCTGACGGCGATTGGGCAATATCTCAATGCAGGCCCGATGATCGAGCAGACCTTGCGGGGATCGCAAGGCCGTGAAGAAACGTCAGATGAGGAGCGCTGGGGCGCCGGGCTTATCGCCAATGCGCGTATTGATCGCGTGGCGTTGCGCGAAGGCGTCGAGCACAGCGCAGCAGCGCTCGACTTGTGGCGCAGCGCAGAAGGTCTTGAGTCTCTGACTTATACGGCGCTCGATCACGAAGGACCGCCGCTTACCGTCACCATGGGCCACAGCGGCGAAGAGGAAAGCGCCGGCCGATCGATTGAAGCGCGGTCGAACAATATCGGTTCGCTGCTTGCGGGGATTTTCGCCGTTACGTCTGTGCGCGGCGGCGAAGGGGAAATGGTTATTGACCTTGGCGCGCCTGACACGCGCGGATTTTCCGGCGTGTTGAACGCCAGCAATTTACGCGTCATCGAGGCGCCGCTTTTAGCGAAGATTTTTGCGGCGGGTTCGCTGACCGGATTGGGCGACCTTTTGACCAATGAAGGCATTGAGCTTGACGACGCCTATGGCGAGTTTCGCTTTGAAGATGGCGCGTTGATTTTACCGGTGGCGCGGGCGACCGGCCCGTCATTGGGCATCACCGGCGAAGGAGACGCGACGCTTGGCGCGCAAGGGGCAATCAACATCAACGGCGCTGTGGCGCCGCTCTATCAGGTCAACTCGATCCTCGGCGCCGCGCCGATCATCGGCGACATTCTCGTCGGCAAGGAAGGGGAGGGCATGTTTGCACTTTCCTATCAAGTGTCTGGCGAGACCGCAGCGCCGAGCGTCAGCGTCAATCCGCTGTCAGCACTAACGCCAGGCATTTTTCGAAATCTCTTTGAGCAACCGACGACAGCAGGGCGCGAAACATCAGACGCAGATGAAGAAGGCGCTGCTGCGGAAGAACCTTCGCCGGCGCCCAACTAACGAATGCGAATGATCGCGTGCTTCTTCTTGCCAATTGAAAGTTTGACAATCCCGTCAATAACGTCATTGGCGTCGACGTTTCGCTCCGCAGTAACGGCCTTGTCGTTGACTTTCAGGGCGCCGGCTTTGATGTGGCGCCGCGCCTCGCCTTTAGAGGAGCAAAGGCCGGCGGCGAGAAACTGATCGATTAAAGGCGTTTCGCCAAGGTCGGCCTTGGCAAGTTCAACACTTGGCAAATCGCCGCCAATGCCGCCTTGCTCAAATGTTTTCGCCGCTGTCGCCGCTGCGCTCTCGGCCTCGCCCCTGCCGTGCAGCATCGCTGTCGCTTCCGTCGCCAGGATTTTTTTGGCGTCATTGATCTCTGAACCGCCAAGCGCCGCCAGTCGGTTCACCTCGTCCATTGGCAGCGTCGTAAACAGCGCCAGCATGCGGCTGACATCAGCATCTTCTGTGTTGCGCCAATATTGCCAGTAATCATAAGGCGAAAAGAGATCAGCGTTCAGCCAGACGGCGCCGGCTTCGGTCTTACCCATCTTCTTGCCGGACGATGTCGTAAGAAGCGGTGTTGTCAGTCCGAACACTTCAGCGCTGTCTTTACGGCGGCAAAGCTCAACGCCATTGACGATGTTGCCCCACTGGTCCGATCCGCCCATCTGCAGACTGCAGCCATAGCGGTTATAAAGCTCATGGAAGTCATAGGCCTGCATCAGCATATAATTGAATTCGAGAAAGGTGAGCGGGCTTTCCCGGTCAAGGCGCAGTTTAACGCTGTCGAATGTCAGCATACGGTTGATAGTAAAGTGAACACCGTACTCTCTTAAGAATGGCACATATTCAAGACCGTCAAGCCAGTCCGCATTGTTGGCCATCACCGCACCTTTGTCGCCTTCGCCAAAGGTGAGAAATTTTTCGAAGACGGTTTTGATAGAGGCGATATTGGCGTCGATCTCCTCATTGGTGAGTAATTGCCGCTGCGTGTCTTTGCCGGAAGGATCGCCGATCTTGGTGGTGCCGCCGCCCATCAGCGCGATGGCGCGGTGTCCGGTCTGTTGCAGCCAATAGAGCATCATGATCTGGACGAGACTGCCGGCGTGCAAACTGCTCGCCGTCGCATCGAACCCGATATAGCCGGTGAGGGTTTCTTTTGCGGCGCGTTCATCAAGTCCTTCGGCGTTGGTCGCCTGATGGATAAAGCCGCGTTCCTCAAGGACGCGCATGAAGTCTGATTTGAAGGCTGGAGTGTCGGCCATGTCCGGTGTCCGTCGCGATCTTTGCTTGGCCCGCGCCTTACACGAGCTGTTGCTGAACGCCAAGTGATAACGCCGAAAGGCAGGGCTCGGCGACGGCGCCGAACCATGCTTTGTTTACGCTGGATGCGCGAGAGCATCGCCGACAGAGAAGATGATGGCGCAAACATTAACAGCAATCGGTCTGATGAGCGGAACGTCCCTCGACGGCATTGATGCGGCGATGGTGACCACCGACGGCGAGGGGCTCGTAGAGCCGGGGCCGGCGGCGCATTTTCCCTATTCGCGCGATCTTAAGATTTGGATCCGCCGCGCCATCAAGGCGGCGTTGGAAGGCCGTGACGGCGCTGCGGATATTGGCAAGGCTGCGGGAGAAGTCACCCTCGCCCATGTAACGGCGGTGGAGCACTTCCTCGAACAGGCTGGCCTGAAGCGTAAGGATATCGATGTCATCGGCTTTCACGGTCAGACGATTTTGCATCGACCGGGCAGGGTGCCGGAAGGCCAGGGCAGGAGTTGGCAGATCGGCGATGGCAAAGTGCTTGCCGAAGAGACGAAAATCGATGTGGTGTGCGATTTCAGAAGCGCTGACATCGCGGCGGGCGGCGAGGGCGCGCCTTTTGCGCCAATTTATCACGCGGCGCTGCTTTCAGCGCGAGACGATCCGCCGGACTATCCTGTCGGCGTCATCAATCTCGGCGGCGTCGCCAACATCAGTTATGCGCCGGCAGCGGCGCGCGGCGTTGACCTCGTTGCTTTTGACTGCGGGCCGGGGAACGGTCTGATCGACGAATGGGCGGCGCTAAAGACTGGCGAACCTATGGACCGCGATGGCAAGTTGGCGCGTGCGGGAAAGGTTCATACGGATATATTGCGGATGATGTTGCTGGCGCCCTATCTAAGGCGCAAGCCGCCAAAGTCTCTTGACCGTTATGATTTCAAACTTGATCCTGTGCTCGGTCTCGAGCCGGAAGACGGCGCCGCAACCTTGACGGCGTTTTCCGCCGCTTGCGTGCGGGATGCGGAAAAGTTTTTTCCTGAACCGACGGGCGAGTGGATTGTCTGCGGAGGCGGACGGCGTAATCCGGCGCTGATGGAAGCGCTGGCCAAAGCGCTGCCCGCTCCCGTCTTGGCTGCGGAAGACGCTGGCTGGCGGGGTGATGATCTTGAGGCAGAGTGTTTTGCCTATCTTGCGGTGCGATCCCTTAGAAAACTTCCATTAAGTTATCCAAACACTACACGGGTTGCAGCGCCAATGACCGGCGGCGTGTTTCATCGCGCGCCCGTTTAAGAAGAGGGTTGTTGCGCAGCGCGCCGGCGCATGCGACAACACGCGCAACGACGTGTCTTCGAGGGCCCTTATGAAAACCGCACCGCTGGAAACGCTGCTGTCGCGGGTTGCGTCGCAAGACAGACAAGCCTTCAGCATTTTGTTTGACAGAACAGCGGCGAAACTTTTCGGCGTTGCATTGCGCATCTTGAATGACCCGCGCGCAGCGGAGACGGCGGTCGAAAACGCTTTTGTCAATATTTGGCGCACCGCGGATCAATATAAAGTCCGGCGGGTGAGTGCGCTTAACTGGATGGTCGCCGTCGTCCGCGAAGCGGCGATTGACGAAGCCCGCAATATCGGCGCGCCCGCAAGCAACGGCAAATTCGACGGCAATGCGCCGTTGGCGGCGTTTGCACAAGAGGATGGCGCTGCGCTCGCGAAAGATCATGAGCGACTCGATGAAGCGTTGAGCGCACTTAAAGAGGAGCAACGGGGGTTGCTCACGTCTGCGTTTTTCCAGGGCCGCACCTACGCAGATATGGCTGAGACGATGGACATGCCGCTTGGCGCCTTGAAAAGCGGCATTAGGCGCAGCCTTTTGAAATTACGCGATCGTCTGCAGCCGGGCGCAGCCCCTGGCAATGCTGAAGCCGCCGAATGAATACGTCCCCTGAGGATATCGACGCTGTGTTCGCCGGAGAGTACGTGCTCGGGGTGCTTGCGGAACCGGAACGCGCGCGTGTAAAGGCGCGGGCTGCTGAAGATCCCGAATTTGCGCGGCTGCTTGCATTCTGGAATGAGCACTTGACCCCGCTCGCCCATGAAATTGAACCGGCGCCGCCGCCGGCGACATTGAAAAGACGCGTTGCCGATAGCCTGTTCAGCAGCGATACGCGCCGCACCAAGCAGCGCTTGCGCGCCTCGCGGGGGTTCTGGCGCCTGGCGACTGCGGCGATGACGGCGCTGGCGCTGACCGCAGTTGCAGCGCTGTTTTATGTTGCATCAAAGCCGCCCGCGAGTGCGGCGCCCGTCATGGTGGCGGCGCTTGCGCCCTCGGGCGCAACGCCGGTGCTGACCATTGAGTTCGACCGAAACGCTTCCCTCCTGCGCATCCGCCAGTCGGCGATCGGCAGGCGGGAAGGCCGCGCCGCAGAGATTTGGCTCATTCCAGAAGACGGCGCGCCGCAATCGCTTGGTCTTTTGCCCTCTGGCGTTGATGCGACAATGCCAGCGCCGGCCGCTTTGAGATCACTTCTTGTTCCCGGCGCCCAGCTGGCGGTGAGCAATGAAGCTGCTGGCGGATCGCCGAGCGGCGCGCCAACGGGACCGATCATCGGCGCCGGACCGCTTGTCGAATACTGATCCGCATTCTGCTGCGCGGATTTTACCGTCTGTTTACCAGTTTCTGGCGGTTCGATTATTCGTTGTTTAACTTCCCTTGCCGTAAACTTTTCTCGCGGAAAACAGAGTTGGGCGGCAAGAATGGCGTCAAACAGCAAAGCGGCGATTTCACGCCAGCGTGCGAAAGTACGTCTTATCAACTTCAATGATACGATTACGGAAGGATATGTATTCCTTGCGTACAACCAACGCGTCTCGGACCTGTTGAATGACGAGCGCGACTTTTTGCCGATTGAATCGCATGCAGGCGAAATGCGCGTTGTTTCGAAACGCGCGATCATGGAGATCGAAATCCTCGCCGCTCAAGACGCCGATGGCGATGCAGACGACGGCGTTGTGACCTTGATCTCCGGCAATGCGTTCGACATTCTTGGCGTGCCGCGGGACGCTGACGACGCCGCCGTACGAGCGATCTTCCTCGCCAAAACGAAATCCGTCAGCGAAGAAGCGCTGCAGAGTTTTACCGACAATGAAGATCTGATCGAAGCTGGTCGCCAGCTTGGGCGCCGCTATAGCGCAGCCTATGATGCGATCACCAGTTCCAGCCAGATTGATGTGATCGCCGAGGCGATCAAGGCGGGCAAGCGAAAAAGGCGGCGTTTCGGCGCCGGTTAACGCTAGGCGGCGTTAAGAACCTCAGAAAAATTTTACAACGGTTAACCATGTAGGGCTTGCCAGCGGCGGCGACGCGCATCAGACTATTTCACAGTGTTCAACAAATGAGAGGAGGTGATCTGATGTCGAGTGATTTCATGAAGCCAATAGGGTCTTTGCGGAAAGCGAGCGCATCGGAGCAGCCTTCGAGCGTCCTCTAACCGCCGGATAACCTAATCCATTCAAGCCTTTTGGCTGAAGAAATTACGCGAGGCCGCCCTCATCAGGCGGCCTTTGTTTTTGTTGGCATGGCAGAATGTCCTTCGAGCGGCGGTTAGCGCGGCGTCGATATAAGGCAATGAACATCATGATCAGTATAAAGATTAAAAATCTTTAGGAGTTTCAACTCGATCCCAATGCGCCGGCTTAAGCCCATACCTCACATCAAGGATTTAGCCAGGCGGGGGCGGGCGTTTTAACCGTCGGCGGCGGCTACCGCAGTGGTTGCGACGGTCACATGAACTCCATCCATGAATGCAGACGACGGCGCTATGCCGAACCGGTTGTGATAGATATCATGGCTCTCCCTCGGTCTCGTCAGACGTGGTTCTGATCCCTGCGACAAAAATACTCGAGCGCGAGGTAGATTGCGTTTGATTTTCATTCTTATCCCATCTACTGACTTTGAGAATTAGTTGCATATTAGGGGTTGGAGATGAACATCGCACAATCTGTGTCTCTTAAGACGGCCATGAGGGCGGGAGCGGCCTTGGCGTGTTTTGGTTTTGCGCAAGCGGCGGATTACCAAGACGAAGTCATCGTCGAGGGACGCTATCTTTCGATCGACAAATTGAACGCCGTGAAGACGCCCACGCCGCTCATCGATATTCCCCAAAGCTTGTCGATTGTTGGCAGCGAGCAGATCACCAACCAGGCTTTCGAGAATTTTGGCGATGTGTTGCGTTACACGCCGGGCCTTTCCATCAGTCAGGGGGAGGGACACCGGGACGCCATCATCATTCGCGGCAACCAGACCACGGCCGACTTCTTTCTCGATGGCATGCGCGATGATGTTCAATATTACCGCCCGTTTTACAATCTCGAACAGATTGAAATCCTGCGCGGCTCGAACGCGCTGCTCTTCGGCCGCGGCGGGGTTGGCGGTGTCGTCAACCGGGTGACCAAGAAACCGGTATTCGACGATTCCTTCACTGGGTTTTCGGCGAGCGTCGATACGTTCGGCGGCCATGCTTTTACCGGGGACTTTAACACAACCTTGGGCGACAATGCCGGCTTTCGGTTGAACGCCTTTTATGAAGGGCTCAACAATCATCGCGACTTCTTCGACGGCGAGCGCTTTGCGGTCAATCCGACATTCTCATTCAAAGCGGGATCGAACACCGAGTTTCTGCTGTCTTATGAATATGTGAATGATGATCGCGTCGTTGATCGCGGCGTGCCATCGCAAAATGTTGATGGCGGGCCGGACGTTCCATTGGAAGGTTTTAATCGCACATTCTTCGGCTCGCCGGACCAAAATTTTACAACCCTTGAAGCCCATATCGTTCGCGGCCGCATCGATCATACATTCAACGAAATGCTTCGCGGCAACGTCACTGCGCAATATGCAGATTATGACAAGCTCTATCAGAACCTTTTCCCCAGCGAAGAAGTTGTCGTGACCGCAGGGGCCTTTCCCGAGGTTGAGCTTGACGGTTATCAAGATACGACCGACAGGCAAAATTTCATCCTTCAGGGCAATCTGATCGGCGAGTTCGACATTGGACCGTTCGGCCATACGCTGTTGTTCGGCGCGGAATTTGGCGACCAGGAAACGGCAAATGCGCGAAACGACAATGTCTTCGCATCCAACAGTGATGATCAACTGGTTATTCCATTTACAGACCCGCTGGCCATTCCGGCATTTGCGTTTTCCAACCAATTGCGGGACCGCGAATCGCAAGTTCAATTCGTGTCGGTCTATTTGCAGGATCAGATTGACATCACTGATTGGCTGAAAATTGTCGGCGGCGTTCGTTATGATCGTTTCGACATCGAAGTTCTTGACATCATCGAAGAAAATGATGGCGACGCTGTAGATGGAACCTTCGCGCGCGTCGACGACAGATGGACGCCCCGCGGCGGCGTTATCTTAAAGCCCCTGGAAAATGTGTCGGCCTATTTCAGCTACAGCGAAACATTCCTGCCACGTTCCGGCGACCAGTTTTTAACACTTAATCTCGATACGGAAAGCACGCGCCCGCAAATTACCAAGAACAAGGAAATTGGCGTGAAGTGGGACATCAAGCCGGATTTAAGCCTGACTGCCGCGCTTTTCGATCTTGATCGTGAAAGCTTCACATCGGTCGATCCGGAAGATGCTGCGCAATTGATTGTGATCGAAGGCGCGGAAACCAAAGGTTTTGAACTGCAGCTCACCGGAAACCTTGCTGACTGGTGGTATGTAACCACGGGCTATAGCTATCTTGACGGCGAAGTGCAGCGCGCCGACGGCAGCGGCAATGCCGGCAACAAAACCCGCCAGACCCCGGAAAACATGTTTTCGATTTGGAACAACTTCCAAGTGTCAGACAAGATTGGATTTGGATTGGGCGCAACCTATCAGGACAGCTTTTTCGTTCGCGAAGATAACTCCGTGGAAGTTCCGGATTTCTTCCGCGTGGATGCAGCGCTCTATTACAACTTCAGCGACAACCTTCGTGTTCAGGTGAATGTCGAGAACCTCTTTGATGAAGAGTATTTCCCGGACGCCCACAGCAATGACAACATCACGACCGGCGAACCGCTGAATGCGCGCTTTACAATCAGCGGGCGGTTCTAAGGGAAGCCGCCGGCGTTGCACGTAGATGCTGGCCGTTTTGGACGGCGGGTGGTTGGGGCTCGGGGGCGCGGGCAGCTTTCCCGGTTTCAGGACCGGTAAGCAGAGCTGCGCCCTTGGTGTCCAAACTGTTCTTTGTGGTTTGGGTCTCGGACTGGGCTGTGTGAAGGCTCAACAGCATGCAGATGGACGCGCATCCGACACTTCGAGTTCGCATCATAGGTCTCTCCTCAATCCCGACGCTGCGCGAATAGGGCTAGTCGCCGCTACTGCAGCGACCAATCTTGTTGTAGAAAGATGAATTGATTGATAATGATTATCAATCGCAAAACTGTCGCAGGCGCTTTTTATGACCAGGACTAGAGATTGGCGCGGACAGAAAGCTGCGCGGTGAAAACTCGGCGACAGGCGATGACAAGTCCCGCGGCGACGCTTAAAGCTGGGCGGCGCAAGGGCTTGGAGAGCGGTGAGATGGTTGAGAAGCTAAGCGACGCGGCCCGCGAGGCCTTCTTTGAAGAGTTTGCCGGCTGGCGCATGGCTGAAGATCGCGATGCGGTCACAAAGACTTTCGTGTTTAACGACTTCATCGCCGCCTGGGGCTTCATGAGCCGGGTCGCGATGTATGCGGAAAAAGCTGACCACCATCCTGAGTGGTTCAACGTTTACAATAAGGTTGAAATCACCCTGACCACCCATGATGCGGACGGCCTTTCCGACCGCGATGTTCACCTTGCACGGTTTATTGAACGGACCGCCGGAAACCAGGTATGAATATGCCGCGCGGGCCACAAAACTGCCTCGGCGGCGCCATTGATACGCCCGGCGCCGGACCTATTCAGGCAACGAAACATACGTGAAGGTAAAAGACGATGGCGATGATTGCGCTCGTAGACGACGACGAAAACATTCTGACCTCAGTATCCATGGCGCTGGAAGCGGAAGGGCATACGGTTCGCAAATTTGAAGAGGGCGCGACAGCGCTCGACTTCATCAATGCGACGCCGCCTGACCTTGTCGTGTCGGATATTAAAATGCCGACCATGGACGGCATGGAACTGCTTCGGCGTATCAGGCAAAATTCCAGCCTGCCGCTGATTTTTCTGACGTCCAAGGACGAAGAAATCGATGAAGTTCTTGGGCTCACCATGGGCGCTGACGATTATGTCAAAAAGCCCTTCTCGCAACGCCTCCTCTTGGAGCGGGTCAAGGCTGTGCTTCGCCGCAACCAGGTTGGCGAGACGCCGACCGAAGAGGAAGAAAAGAAGATTTTAAGGCGCGGCGCGCTGACCCTTGATCCTATGCGGCATGCGTGCCTGTGGAACGATCAGCCTGTGACGCTCACCGTCACGGAATTTTTGATCCTTGAGTCGCTGGCGCAGCGTCCGGGTTTTGTTAAAAGCCGCGACCAACTGATGGACGCAGCCTATGATGACCAGGTCTATGTGGACGATCGCACCATCGACAGTCACATCAAGCGTATACGGAAGAAATTCCGTGTCATCGACAAAGAGTTTGATGCAATCGAAACGCTCTATGGCGTGGGATACAAATATAACGACTAATCGAGTTTAATGGCGGAACAGGGCGGCATGGTGGGCAGACGTCGGTCGCGGGTCGCGCCCTCGCGCCTGACCCTGACGATCGTTCTTGCCAACTTGATCGGCCTTGTTATTCTGCTGCTCGGCTCGTTTGCGTTGACGCAATATCGCGACGGTCTTGTGCAGGCCAAGCTCGAAGGCGTGCGCGCCCAGGCGCAGATCATCGCCGACGTGCTTGCGCAAGTCGCCATTGATGAAAGCTCCTGCCAACCTGTTGAGGCGGCCGATGTCGCTGAGCGCGGCGAAGAAACGACGCTGTGTTCGCTGGCCCTCAGCCAGGGCGATGTGAAAGAAGTCTTCAACCGCGTCTGGGACAGTTTTGAAGGCCGCGTTCGCATCTTCAATGCGCCGCAGACATTTGAAGACCCGCCGGTCTCCAACGCCAGCGATCTGTTGATCGAGGATGTTGTGCTGCGGGAAGATGAGATCATCGCCGAGAACCTGCCGCCGATCGGCGGCGCCGTGCAGGACGAACTTTTCCGCGAGCGCAACGCCTGGCGTATGGTGAGCGAATTTTTCTCGCGGGACTATCGTGCGGAAGCAGCCCGCCGCACGCTAGAAGACGAGCTAAACGCAGCGCTCGATTCATCGCCCTTTGCCGAAGATCGCGGCGCAACCTCGGTCCGCATCAACGAAGAAGGCGAACTTGTCGCCTCGGTGTCAGTGCCCATCCGCCGGGTGCAGGCGATTTACGGGCTGGTGACCGCTGAGATCGGCGGCATTGACGATCTGGCCAGAT
>JANQOV010000142.1 GCA_028285645.1 Hyphococcus sp. | reverse complement strand
AGGAAACATCTGCGCCGATGAACCTTGCGCCCTTGAAATCGGCGCCGCGCGCCACGGCCTCGCGCAATTCCGCGCCGGAAAAATTGCTGTCAGGAAATAGACCTGCGCTCAAGTTTGTTTTGGCCATGCGCGCGCCGGCAAAATTGGCGCGCGATCCGTCGGCGCCTTCGATGCTGGAACCGTCTAGCAGTGCATCATTGAAATTGGTTTCAATCAGCGTTGCGCCCGCAAAGTTTGTGCGCGGCATATCGGCGTTGGCAAACTGGCCGCCGCCAAGATTTTGGAGCGCATGGCTTTCCCGTGCGTCTTCACGCGGCTTGCCAAGGATGGGCAGATTAACGCCTACCTTTGACAAATCCGGGGCCAGTTCATCAACGCTGTTGAGGCTTTTGGAGATACCCTTGCCGATTTCTGCGACCGGGTTGGGTGATTTTTGCTGGCCGCGCGGGGTCGGAACGATCGCAGACACGACCGCAAAAACCATAACCATAAAGACAATGATCAGCGCGACCATTTTCATGGCGAACGGGTCCCCTGCAGTTAGGCCAGATCAGTCTCGCAAGGGGATGTCAACGCTCGATTAATCAAGATGGAAGAATTGTGCGCTGGCAACGTGATTTGCCAGCGCATCCCAAAAAAATCTGTTAACGGAGCGTTAAGAGCAGCCGGTTGACGCGCCGCAACTCTCACAGCGCAAACAGGTGCCGTTGCGCACTAGCGTAAACTGTCCGCATTCGGGGCAGGCGTCGCCCTCATAGCCTTTAATGCGGGCGTCGCGAGCGGCAGGCACTGCGCCGGGATCAGCAAGCACGCCCCGCGGCACCTTTTGATTGACGGCGTCCGCCAGCTTGGCGATCTGGCGTTCAATTTCCGGCGGCGTTTGCGCTTTTGCTTCCGCATCGCCAGGAATTTCTTCGACCTCGACATCAACAGCATTCGCATCATCGTCCTCGCGCATGCGGTCAAATTCGCCGCCGCGCAGAACAACCAAATTGTCCGTCACCGTCGACCGGCTAAATCCTTTTGAGATGAGCTTTGTTGCTTCTTCTTCGAGTTTTTCCCGGTCAACGCCCTTGCCGATGGCGTCCACGGCCGATTCCGCCGGGTCCACATGGGCAAGATCATTGCGGCCGAGATAGGAGATCGCCAGTTCGCGGAAGATATAATCAAGGATCGATGTTGCATGCTTGATCTGATCGTTACCTTGCACGGCCCCCGCTGGGTCAAAGCGCGTAAAGACATAAGCATCGACAAATTCTTCAAGCGGCACGCCATATTGCAGGCCGAGCGACACTGCGATCGCGAAATTGTTCATCAGGCTTCGGAAAGCGGCACCTTCCTTATGCATGTCGATAAAGACTTCGCCGATTTCGCCGTCGTCAAATTCGCCCGTATGCAGATAAACCTTGTGGCCGCCAACAATGGCTTTTTGGATATAGCCCTTGCGCCGATCCGGCAGGCGCCGCCGCCCCGGCTGGCGCTCGATAATGCGTTCAACGATGCGCTCGGCGACGATTTTGGATTTTCTGGCGGCGGGCGCTTCTGCAAGCGCTTCGTCAAGATCGTCTTCTTCGCTGTCGCTCGCCAGCAAGGCGGCGGCAAGCGGCTGCGAGAGTTTCGAGCCATCGCGATAAAGCGCGATCGCCTTAAGGCCAAGCCGCCAGGCAAGCATATAGCTACGTGCGCAATCGGCGATCGACGCGTGCGCTGGTAAATTGACGGTTTTGGAAATCGCGCCGGAAATGAATGGCTGGCTCGCCGCCATCATGTTGAGATGCGCGTCAACGGAAAGCGACCGCTCTCCGATGCGCCCGCAAGGAGCGGCGCAATCAAAAACGTCGTAATGCTCGGGCTTTAAATGCGGCGCGCCTTCAATGGTCATCGCCCCGCAACAATAAAGGTTTGCCTGATGGATATCTTCGTCGTCAAAGCCAAGATCGCGCAACACTTCATAGCCTGTTGCGCCAAGGCGGTCTTCAGGGACACCCAAAATGTTGACGCAAAAATCCTCGCCTAGCGCTTGCGGCGTGAACGCGTAGGTTAAGTCGAACGCGGTTTTGAGGCGTTCTTCCAACGCTTTGATGTGGCGGTCCGTAAAGCCTTCATTGCGAAGCGCTGTCAGGCTGACCCCCGGCGCGTCCTCTAATGTGCCGCGGCCGACCGCGTAATGGGTAATTTCGTCGATCTGCTTTTTTGAATATTTGAGCGCCTTTAATGCGGCGGGCACGGAGCGGTTTATGATTTTGAGGTTGCCGCCGCCGGCGAGTTTCTTGAACTTGACCAGCGCGTAGTCCGGTTCGATGCCCGTCGTGTCGCAATCCATCACCAGGCCGATGGTCCCAGTCGGTGCAATCACCGAGACTTGCGCATTGCGGAAGCCATTGATCGCGCCAAGCTCATAGGCTTCGTTCCAGATGGTTTTCGCGCGCTCCGCCAAGCCGCGCCAGGGGGTGTTTTTTGCATCCAGCAGTGATGGCTCCATCGTGAGCCCTTCGAAGTCGCCCGCTTCGGCGGTGCCGACGGCGGCGCGCCGATGATTGCGCACAACCCGCAGCATGGCGTCGCGGTTCTCGCCGAACTTGTCGAAGGGTCCGACACTTGCTGCGAGTTCTGCTGATGTCCGGTAAGCGGCGCCCGTCATCAATGCTGTGATGGCGCTCGCCGCCGCACGGCCGCGGTCACTTCCATAGGGAATGCCGCTTGCCATCAACAGCCCGCCAAGGTTGGCAAAGCCAAGGCCAAGGGTTCGAAAATCGTATGACCGGCGGGCGATCTCCGCTGACGGATATTGCGCCATCATCACGGAAATTTCGAGGGTAAGCGTCCAAAGGCGCGAAGCATGTTCAAAACCGTCGACGTCAAAGCCCTTCGCCGCCTTGAACTTTGCAAGGTTCAGCGACGCAAGATTGCACGCCGTGTTATCAAGGAACATATATTCCGAGCACGGATTGGAGGCGCGGATTTCGCCATTTTCCGGGCAGGTGTGCCAGGCGTTGATCGTGTCATGAAACTGAACGCCCGGATCAGCGCAGGCCCAGGCGGTCGTGCAAATCTCGTCCCAGAGCGTACGCGCTTTGACGGTCTTCGTTACCAATCCATCTGTGCGGCGGATCAGGTTCCAATCTTCATTATCGGCGACGGCGGTCAGAAAGACGTCAGTAACGCGCACCGTGTTGTTGGCGTTCTGGCCGGAAACGGTGCGGTAGGCTTTTGACTCCCAATCAAGATCGAAAATGTCGAACTCTATCTCGCGAACGCCCTGACGGGCGAAATCAATGACACGGGCGATGGAAGCTTCAGGAACAAAGGCTTTTTTCGCCGTTTTTATTGCTGCTTTGAGCGCGGGATTTTTCTTGGGATCAAACCGGATCTCGTCGTCTTCTTCTGAAAAACAAGCATCGAGCACGGTGGGGAGCGTGCGCGCCATGGCCCGCGAGCCGGCGACCATGGCGGCGACCTTGTTTTCCTCGCGGGCTTTCCAGCCGATGAAGTCTTCAATATCCGGGTGGTCGACATCGACAACGACCATTTTCGCTGCGCGCCGTG
>JANQOV010000140.1 GCA_028285645.1 Hyphococcus sp. | reverse complement strand
GGGCGGGCGCGCACGATTGTGTTTGCATCCGTCTGTGACGAACCTGCGCCATCAAAACGCCGGGGCGCGCTGTTGGCGATCGCCGCAGCGGAATACTTCCGCGATCAAGGCTTTCATGTTCTGTTGCTCTTCGATTCACTAACGCGTTTTGCTGACGCGCATCGGGAAATCGCGTTGACTGCGGGTGAAACGCCATCGCTCAGGGCCTATCCGCCGTCAACCTTCCGCGCGATTGCATCCCTTGCGGAGCGCACCGGCCCTGGCGTATCAGGCGCCGGCGATATTACTGCGATCTTCAGCGTTCTGGTGGCGGGTTCTGATATGGATGAACCGGTCGCCGACATGGTGCGAGGCATACTTGACGGGCACATCATCCTTGACCGGTCAATTGCAGAACGCGGGCGCTTTCCGGCCATCGATGTCCGGCGCAGCGTATCGCGGAGCTTGCCCAAGGCCGCAAGCGAAGAGGAAAATCAGATGCTCGCGAAGGGACGGCGATTGTTGTCGACCTATGAGGAAGCCTCCGCAATCATTCAGACGGGCCTTTATGCTGAAGGCTCAGATCCGTTGATCGACCAGGCCATTAAGATCTGGCCGGGGCTTGATGCGCTGGCGTCCGCAAAGTCTGCGAGTTGCGCGGAGAGTTTTGAAATGCTGCAGGAAGTGCTCAGTGAAAAAGAGCAGGGCGCAGGCTAGCAAAAGCGTTGGCTAATCGATTGGAGTTTTCAATTATCCGTCATCCCAAATTTAATTTGGGATCCAGGGCGGCTTGCTCGGGGAAAAATGTCTCCTGGATCCCGAGCCAAGCTTGGGATGACGAAGAACTTAAATCTGCGAAGAGAAAAAATTAGCAGAGGCCCCGGCGCCGAAGGCGCCGCTTTGCAAGACCGTAAGCGCCGCCATGCCGGGGGTTGTCGCCGATGGCCCCGCATCAAGCTGCCGCTTTATAAAGAACCGGCGAAGCGCCTCATCGATGTTTTCCTGTTCGCCAAATAGCGCAGGCGACGTATCGCCGAAAATTTGGTTTGCCTTGTCGGCGAAGATTTCCCGCTGGCGGTCAATGTCGAGCTGCGAGACTTCCGATGGAATGTTGAGCGCCGCCGCCAGCACTTCCCGCAGTGGTTGGTTGCCCATGATCTGGAACCACATGGTGTTCTCGGTCGCTTCGGACTCGCCATACTCGGTTATCTCACGGCGAAAGTTCAAGGCAAGGCGCATATCATTATCGGTCTCGCCGACGGCCCGTTCAAACTCCAGCGACTTGAAGCGAGCGATGATGTCTTCGCGAAATTCTTCGGTGGAAACGTCGATGATCTCCGTGACATTCCCATAGCCAAATGTTTCCGCCATGCGCTTAAAGCGCGGATCGTTAAGACGGTTGGCGAAGGCGTCGTCCTGTTCCGTGCCTTCGTCGAGGGCCTTTTCAATAAAGGCGCGTTTATCGATTTCTTCACTGAGCCCGAAGGCGCCAAGTGCAACGGTCAGCAAGCGGCGATCACCGACAAGCTTCTCCGCCGTTGTCGCCTTGCTGATATTCTCCCGAAAATATTCAATATCCCGGTCGAGCGCCGGCGACCGTTCAAACGCCTCGCGCTGATTGGCTTCAGTGCGCTGAAGAATAAGCCAGCCTGAATAGCCGCCAACGCCGATCGCCGGTTGAAAGAACATCAGACCGCTTGGCGCTCGTGTTTTACGGATTTGCTCTGGGCGAGCAGCAGCAGTTTTTCCTCAAACGGCAACAGCAGCTTCAGCGCGCGCATCACCTGGTAATATTCTGCGCCGTGCACATGGCCGACCGCACGCGTGATGTGCTCGCGGCATTCGGGGTCCGGCAGCGCCTCATACAAATCTTTTAAAGCTTGCAACAGGCCCGGCGCCGCCTCTGCAGCGTCATAATCGCCTGTCACGATGAGTTGTGCTGTATAGTAAGCGCGCTTTACCGGCGTTGTCGCTTCGCTGGGATGAAGAGCATCGCGCATGCGCAAAATGTTTGCGTTTTGCGTTTTTACCCGCAGCTTTGCTCGACGGTCGCCATTTTCCAGAACAGCGCCATTGATGATCAGCTTTTCGTTAGGTCGAAGTCTCAAAATCAGGCCGCCCGACATTATCCCTCTCCCTGTGCTGTGGCTTGCTGCCGCAATCCGCGCATGACGGATGTATTGATTTCAATCAGCATTTTCGCGTCCGCTTCGCCTGCGTGCACTTTCGCCGTGTGATGACGAGTGAACTCAGCCAGATAAAACAGGCTTGAACGCAAGGGCGCCGGCAATTGGTTGTTGTCATTCGCCACGTCAACGGCGAGCAGCGTCCAGAGCCGTAGGTTCCGGTGCAAGGCGGTTGCTTTTTTTGTATGATAGTCCGGTGCTTTTTCGTCCAGGGTGGAAAGTTCTTGAGTTACCCTGGCAAAAATTCTGTATTCAGTGCTTCGATCGTCGCCGGTAGTCGCAATCGAACTTTGATAGCCGCTTCTGGCTAAAGTCATCTCGTTCATTTCTAAACTCGTATTTTATTTTCCACACCATTCCCTTGAAGAAAATCAGGAGCGGGCGGACCCGCTCCTGATCTTGTCGATGTTTACTGGAACAGTCCCAGGAGGACCTGCGGACGCTGGTTCGCGATCGCCAGCGCCTGAACGCCGAGCTGCTGCTGAACCTGAAGCGACTGCAGACGTGCTGATGCCTCTTCCATATCGGCGTCGGTGAGGGCGCCGATACCCAGCTTCATGGAGTCCGTCAGCGTGTTGACGAATTCATTTTGAATATCGATCCGCTTTTGTGACGAACCGAAAGCTGCAGCAGCGTCGATGCCGACCTGAATGAAGCCTTCAACTGCAGATAAAGCGGAGCTGGCGCCGGCCGAGGTTGTAACGTCAATATTTGCAACCGCAGCAAGCCCGGCTGTCGATGAGTTGGCAACCGAAGACCCAAGATCCACAGCAGTGGAGCCGGAGTTCGTGAACGTAATCGTCGAGGCGGAAACCGAAACAGCGACATCCTGGATGCTGCTGCCGATCACCGCTGCTAGGCCTGCAGCGACGTCAGCAGTGGCGTCGCCTTCGCGGGCGACGTAGTAATAGGTGTCGGAACCGTTAGTGATGTTGTAGGTCTCGCCGGCGATGACCGTGCCGCCGATAACTGCCGTTGCGGTGGTTGGCGTGCCTGAGCCGTCGGCCATGTTAGCCGGGTCAGTGATCGTGCCGGTCGCGGTGATGGCGGTGCCGCCTGTTACAGAAATATCCTGCTTCGCGATCGAGATATCAGACGCGGTCACCGTGCCGTCAGCAGCGCGGTTCAGAGACGCCAGGATATCGATCGAGTCAGATCCTTGCAGCAAGTTCAAACCGTTGAACTGAGCAGATTCAACAATCGTTGTGATCTGGTTGGTCAGTTCCGTCACATCAGTTTGAATTTTTGCACGGTCAACATTGTCTTCCTGCGCGGCGACGATGAGGTTTTTCATTTCCTGAAGCAGGCTGGTCACCTGTTCAGCGGCGCCCCTTGCGACCGCAACCGTAGATGAGCCAAGGCTGAGCGAATCAGAGATCGCAGCGAAGCTGTCAACGTCAGCTTGCATCACGGTCGAAACAGCCCAGATCGCGGCGTTATCACGAGCGTTGGAAACGCTCTTGCCGGTGGAAACCTCTTGTTGGACCATGGAAAGGTCCTTGTTGATTTGACGCAAAGTGGTCAAAGCAACCATTGAGCTTTCGTTGGTAAGTAAGCTAGACATTTGTTCGTTCCTCGTTCAGTTTTACTGTGCCAATTGCACTTTACGCATCTCAATCCAGGCTTTGCCGTGCACTGAGCATCAGTAATCTCTAACGTTGGGTGGAACGCGTCCTGCAGTTCCCACGACAGTGATTCGTCAGATAGGTCGCAAAATACAACCCGTGGTATAAATTTCCGTTAATTCTATTCAAGCAATTATACGGCGAGTAACGTTAGCATCGTGGGCGCCCAGCTTGGCCCCGTCTTCCGTATAGGTCCCAACCCGCTGTTCGCGATTTTTCAAGTTATTGAGGCGGTTTTTTGCGGCCGTTAGTCCTGCTCGCGCAGAAGCAATTAGCTTTTCGTTTTCCTGCGCTAGTTTCTTAATAAATTCTATATCACCGACAAATGGCTTCAAAGAAGGGCCGGATGCCGGGTCATTCATATAGGTCTGTAACAATGACAGGTAGTGCAGCTTGCGTTCGGTTAATTTTGGCAAGTCGTTGAAGTCGCCCGCAAGCACACGCGCGCGCTCAATATTCAGCGCGTCAATCGTGCTCTTTATAAGAACTTCAGCGGGCGGCAGGGGCGTCATTGCGTGATTCCTGATCTAGCAGTTGCGTATAGATTTTTTTCGCAAGCCCGAAGCCGCCATCATCGACAATAGCTTCAGCGTATTGCTGGCTCATCATGCTGGAGAAGGCTTCGCCGCCAAATCCGGCGTTTTGGCCGATGGCCTTTGTCAGTCCGCTGTAATTCAGCATTTGCGCAATAAATACCGCTTCGAATTGCTTCGCCTTTTCGAGCAGATGATCGTTTTCCGGCGGCGCATTGCGCTGCTGGACCGCCTGGGGCGCTGCGATTGCGGATTTCGTTTCCTGTATCACGGGTTCGCTTCTATGCAGACAAAGTTAATAAAAACTCGCGCAAATAGTTAGTAACCAATTCATGCCATAGTCAGCCTAACAAAAATCTAAAGCGAGAAGCGCTATGGATATGCTTGCCAGAATTGGCGTGAATGTCGAACCGAGCACCGACCGCCTGCCTGTGAAGAAGGCGGATGCGGAACGCACGGATCAAGTAAAGCCGCAAAACCCTGATCGCCCGGATCGCGAGGCGTCGTCCGATGACAAGTCTTCAAAAAAAGACTTCGGCGAGGTGATGTCGAATGAGCAGCGCGCCGATCAGCCAGAGCAAACGGAAGAGGCCCCCGCGGCGACGGTCGCAGATAACAAAGCCCCGCCAAAAGAGCGCGCCGCGACGCACCCGTTCAGCGCTGCGATGAGTTTCCAACTGGAGGGTGAAGCGGCGGCGACAGCCGCGGCGCCGGTGCTTCCTGAAGGTAAAGAAGTCGCTAACGTTGCGGCGGACATAGTCTCGCCTGAAGAGATCGTCATCCGGCCGCAGACAGACGTCCCGCTCGCCGCGACGGCGCAAAAGAAGGATCAACCGGCGCTTGCGGCAGTTCCGGCGACAGACAAGAAAGCTGAACCCAAAGTCGAGATTACCGGCGCCAAACAGAATACGACGAAGGCGACGCCAGATCTTATTACAGCGCAGGCGCCCGCGAAGACTGTCGGCGCAGTGCCAATCACTGTTGAAGCGACAACGTCTGCTGCGCCTGTGCTTGATAAGCCGATCTTGGATCCCGACGGCGAAGCGCCGCGGGCGGCCATTGACCGGCCGACTGCGAAAGGCGAGGGGATTAAGCCGCCGACCGTAACGACGTCTGGCGCCGCCGCCGCTACGCCTGCGGTTAGCGCCGCTGTTGCGAACGCTGCTGACGGATTGCTGGAGCAGGGGATGGTCAAGGAAATCTCCGGCGACATCTTTGCGCAACGGCAATCATTACAAACTGCAGGGCTTCCGCAAATCAGTATTGTCTCTGCGCCTACGCAGGCGGCTTTAGCGGCGGCTAATCCTGCGGCGCAAATCGTTGCCGCCATGCGGACGGAAAGAAACGGCAACGCCGTTGAAGTCCGCCTCGACCCGCCGGAACTCGGCCGGGTGCGGATGGAGTTTTCAATGGAAACCGCTGACGCGATTAAAGGCGTCCTTTATGCGGAACGATCTGAAACCCTCGATCACCTGCGGCGCAACGTCAACGACTTGTTGGCGGGCCTTAAAGCGGCTGGCTTCAGCAGCATCGACCTTTCCTTCTCAGGTGAGAATATCGGCGATTCCGAACAAGCCGGCAAGGCTGGCGGCGATAGCGACCGCGATGGCGTAGGCGCCGCCACGGTTGCCGGAGAACGCGGCGATGAGGTGGTTTATCTTTCCCTAAGGGAAAACGCGCTCCTCAATATGGTTGTTTGAAGAAGTTAAACAGGAAAGCGGGCAAGTCATGATTACTCAAGGCGTCAATACTCAGAACAATGATTCATCACTGCTGACACCGCGGACGGAAGCGCCCAGCGACGCCGAGACCGCTGCGTCTGATTTTCAAAACTTCCTCATGTTGTTGACGCAACAACTGCGCAATCAGGACCCGCTGGCGCCGATTGACTCAACCCAGTTTGTTGAGCAGCTGGCGAGCTTTTCTTCGGTCGAGCAGCAAATCAAAACCAATGATCACTTAAAAGAACTGACGGCGTCGCTGACCGCATCGAGCCTTGAAGGCGCGACCCAGTGGATCGGCAAGCAGGTTGAAGTGGAAACGGGTGCCGCGCGGTTTGAAGGCAATCCCGTTGAATTCAACCTGCCTAAAAACGCGAGCGGTCATGCTGCCGAAGTAGTTGTGAAAGACGCCCGTGGCAATGTCATCTATCGCGAGAGCCTGACGTCTGACGCGACGACGTTTACGTGGAATGGCGGTCTTGATGATGGAAGCACAGCGCCAAATGGCGACTACCAAGTGTCCATCAATCACTGGGATGGCGAAACGCTGATCGACACCAAAACGCCAAACGCCTTTACGAATGTCCTGGAGGCACGGATCGATGGCGGCGCCGCGACGCTTGTGCTGGCGAATGGCGCAACCACTGATCCCTCGGATGTGATGGCTGTTCGCGCGGCGACCACGGACGAAGGGTAAATTGAGATTTACTTTCTGACCGTCTGAGCCATCCCAAATTTGATTTGGGAACCGGAAGAAATGAGCATTGAGGGCGTCGCCCTGGATCCTGACTTGCGTCAGGATGACACCAGGCGCCAGGGCTTCAGCTAACAAACGCTACTGCGCCGCCGCGCCATCAATCGATGTTCTGCTTCGCCATACTCACGATCAGAACTTCTTTGACATCTTCATCGAGAATAGATTGCGCCGCCGTCAGGAGACGCGCGCGTATATGATCGACGTTCTCCTGCTCTAGCATGCCCTCGTTGAACGCCCCTTCATTGGACAAGACCAGCATGGCGCTGAGCAAGGCGTCGCGCAGCTTGGGTTCGCGAGAATAAGCCGTTTCGGCCGCCCCTGATGGAAGTTCAAGATTGATATCGAGAATGACAAGGGAATTAACGCCGGAATTCGACACCACGGGGACAATGAATTGACGTCCAAACTTTAAAAAACCGGAATTTGACGAGTCCGCGTCTCCATAGGCCCCGGATTTTCCTTTGGCATCTTTTTTATCTTTGGACTTCTTGTCCTTCTTCTTTTTATCCTTTTTGTCCTTTTTGGATTTGTCATCCTTTTTATGGCCGTCTTTATCCTTGCCGGATGCGTCGGCGCCGGCTTCCTGCGCGGAACCGCCGCTGGCGGATTTTAATTGCATGCCAAGAACGACGCCGCCGACGACGAACACAACTTGAAGAACAATGGCGATGATTTTGATCATGGAGAACCTTAATAGGGAAGGACGGCGTCGAGCACTTTTTGGCCGTAACGGGGTTTTTGAATGTCGCTGATCACGCCGCGGCCGCCATAAGCGATACGCGCGTCAGCGATTTTTTCGTAAGTGATGGTGTTGCGCCGGGAAATGTCTTCTGGCCGAATGATCCCGGCGACCTGTAAGTCTCGCAGTTCGTGATTGACGCGAACCTCCTGGTTGCCGGCGATGACCATGTGGCCATTCGGCAGCACGCGGACGACTGTCGCAGCGATCTGGAGCGTCAGCTTTTCTTCGCGCTTGATATTGCCGTCGCCCGAGCTTGTAGAGTTCGAGGAAGCGTCTATGGCTGGCGCTAAGGTTGCGCCGTTGGGAAGCACGTCTTCTGCAAGGCTTGGCAAGCCAAAGAAGTTTGGCACCGAAAGGCCTTCCTGAGCGTCACGCGTTCGGTCGGTACGGTTTTTCATTTCCGCTTGTTCGTCGATCTCAATGACCACCGTTAAGATGTCGCCGAGCGAGCGGGCGCGGCGATCGCCGAACAAAGAAGAGGGTCCGAAGCGCCAGAGGGAGCCTGAGGCGCCGGGCTCGTCGGTTCGCGGTGGCACAGCATAAGACTGCGCCAGACGCTCGGTCGCCGCTGGCGGCACTGGATCGCGCGGCGCGCCGGGGGCCGACATTTTCGGCGGCCGGTCGAAATAGTTAAGGCCGGTGCTGCAGCCCTGAACGGCGAGAGCGACGACAGCAAGGGCGGGAATTAGGTTTCGCTTGTTCATTGTTTCGCCCTGACACTGTCGGCGCCGGTTACGGTTGCCGTTATGATGCGCTTTGACACCATGTTCATGACGCGGATGCGTTCGCCTTGCGATCCTTTATCGAGAGCGCGGCCTTCGGCGAGGATTATCATCGGGCCTTTTTCAAACTCCATCTGCACGATGGCGTTGCGCGCCACCAGGGTTGGGCTCTTAAAGTCATCCTCATCAATCGCTTGTCCGCGATAATAAGTGCGCTTGGCTTCAAGACCGATCATGTTGTAGGCGCGGCGCATGGATTCGCGATCCTGCGGCGTTGAAATATCGGATGCTGTTAAAATCGCGCCTGCACGGATGTGTTTTGCAGCGATAATGTCCGTTGCTTCAGCCGCCAGCGCCCCTTCATTGGCAAGGACGAGCCCGGCGATTACGCCTGCGAATTTTTTCATGACGTCACCTTCTAGTTACCATCACCTAATTTGCGATGTCGCGCCCATCATCTGGTCGGCGGCGGAGATGACTTTTGAGTTCAGCTCATATCCGCGCTGCGCCTCGATCAGTTCAGAGATCTGCGCGACAACATCGACATTGGATTCTTCAAGATAGCCCTGGCGCAAACGACCGCGGCCTTCGAGCCCAGCCTGACCGGGCAGGGGATTGCCGGAGGCTTCGGTTTCCGCATAAAGATTGCCGCCCAAGGGCTCTAGGCCTTTCGCGTTGGAAAAGGTTACGACACTGACGGTCCCGATCAGCTGTCCATTTGCCTGCCCATCGAAGTAAGCGTAAATCTCGCCATCGGCGTTGAGCGTCAGGCTGCGGGTGTTGTCAGGGATAGAGATATTGCCCGCAAGCGGCATCCCTTCCGCATTGACGATCAGCCCTTCTGCGGAGCGTTTGAAGGCGCCGTCTCTTGTATAGGCGGCTGTGCCGGCGGGGGTTGTGACTTCAAAGAAACCTCTGCCTTCGATTGCCATATCAAGGTCGCCGCCGGTGTTTTTAAGCGTGCCCTGGCTCATATCCATGGAGATGGAAGCGGTCCTGACGCCAAGGCCGAGCTGCACGCCTTCCGGCACGATCTCTCCGGTCGCGGCAGCAGAAGAACCGGCGGCGCGCACGATCTGGTAATGCAGATCAGCGAACTCCGCTCGGCGGGCGTTGTAGGCCGTTGTGTTCATGTTGGCGAGATTGTTGGAGATGACCTCGACGCGGGTTTGCTGCGCGTCCATCCCCGTGGCGGCTATGCTGAGTGCACGCATGTTATGATCCTCCGTTGAGTTCGGTCATCCGGTTAAACGCTCTGTCCCAATGTGCGGATGGTTCGGTTGATGCGTTCGCCGTCATCCTGCGAAAATCTCTGGCTGGCTTCGTATGTGCGCTGAACTTCAATCAGACGCGCGATTTCTGCGACGGGATTGACATTTGATCCTTCAACAGCGCCCTGGCGGATGCTTGGCGTTTCAACCGGCTCAAATCCATTCTCAGCGCGGAAGCTGTTTTGTCCCTGACGCGTCATAAAAGCGGGGTCGGCTGTGACAACGCCAAGGCGGCCGATCGCCTGACCATCTGCATAGATAAAGCCGTCGCTGCTTGCGGTGATGGATGAGGCCTGGGGCGGGATGACAATGGCGCCGCCGGCGTCGTCGAGTACGCGCGCGCCTGTTGATGAAACCAGTTCGCCCTCGGCGTTTGTAGAAAAGGCGCCGTCGCGGGTGAGGTGCTGGCCGTCTCCCGCTTCCACGAGGAAAAAGCCTTCGCCTTCAATGGCGAAGTCGAGCGGGTTTTTGGTAATCGAGACTTCACCAGCGCTGAGATCAACATATCGGCGGCTCATGGTCGCGATAGAAAGACTCGGATCGCCGTTTTCGATTGCTTTGACGTGCTCAGCAAAGACAGCGCCTTCGCGGCGATAGCCGTTGGTGGAAATGTTTGCGATGTTGTTTGCGATCGCATCCAGTTCGCGCCTTAGTCCGGCGTTTCGCGAAAGGGCGACATATCCGACATTATCCATCGTTCATGACCTCCTCGACCATGCGGATTTCCGCGCCTGTGCGGTCGACCAGTTGCTTGCTCCGCTGCAGCGTCGTTCCTTCCGGCGGTTTTGCGAACAACGCCTCGGCGCCTTTGGCGAGCGCATCGTTGCTTTGAGAAAGGATGGCGCGCGCGCCGGCGGGCAGGTCTTTTTCCGCATTCATGTATGCGGCAAGCGCAAAATTGAGCGCTCCTGCAGGCGTTACCTGGTTCGGATCCATCTCGTGGAAATTCTTCGCAGCGCTCTTAAAGGAGCGGGCGAGCCAGGCTGCGCGTGCGGCGAGGTCAGGTTTTGCAGCATCGCCTTGTAACGTCGATGCAGCGCCAAGCGCATCATGATGTTTTTGAAGCGCGATATTTGCGTCTACAACAATCTTAGCGAACGCCGGATCGCCCATATTGGGCGCAGCGATTTCGATGGCTTTTTGCGGCTGACCTGACGAAAGCGCAGCGCGGGCTTTGAGTAATGCGTTTTGGCCCGTAACATCTGCGCCGCCTTCGTTGATCACAGAAAGCGCCAAATTCGGAAGGCCGACATCAAACGCCCGGCGCGCGGCGGCGTTGCGGAGCTCCGAAAACGGCTGGTTTTTGGGAAACCAGCTTTTATGGACGAGGTAAGCGTCGAGGGCGGAATAAATCACAATCGGATCTGAAGCGGTCAGTGCCTTGCTCAGGATATTGTGCGCTGATATCTGCGCCGCTTGTTTTTCTTCGGGAGACTTGTCCGTGAGCGACTGCAAGAGGAAGAGCGCCGTTCCCACATTGCCAAGGTCCGCCCAGCTCATCGCTTCGGCCATGATGGCCTCAGCGGAGTTTGTGGTTTTGGCAAGCGCGCCAATATCTTCCGAGTAGCCTTCATGGGGCGTTTCAGCGTTGCGCACATAAGTGTCCGCAAGCGCCAACAGCGCATCATCAGCGGCCCTTGAATTGTCACTGGCGATCTCAATGAGCGTATCGCGTGAGGTCTCAGAACCGCCTTCCTGCTCGTCGAGCATTGCCTTTACATATTTAAGCTCGGGCCCCATGGGCATTTCAGTGGCGACGGCGATGTCATAAAGTTCCTGCGCTGCGTCCCAGGCTTTCGCGTCGACCATCTTCATGGCGATGCGCGCTGCGATGAGCACTCTAAGGCGGCTTGGCAAATCAACGATCGTGTTTTCCGACCGCCGATAATGACCAACAGCATCGTTCGGCTTCGCTACCGCGGCCTGCCAGAGCGCTTGCGCGCCGCGGCAAGGGGGCGTTCCATAGAGCAAGTCTGTCGTTTCGAGCGGGCGCTCGGCGATAATCTTTGCGATGCCCGCGTATACGGAGGTTTCTTTACCGTAATCGGTCAATAGGGCGAGTGCTTCCTCGCCGAAGCCAACGGACAAAAATCCGGCAGCGAGCTTATGGGCGATGTCCTGTTTGGCGTTATCGCTTGCTTCAGCAAGTTCAGCCTGCAATTCGGCGATCTTGACCATCGGTTCGTCTTCGAACGCTGCGCCATCGATCTTGAAAGCGTGCTTGCTGGAGCAACTGCGCCGCAGCTCCTGCGCATTCTCATCAGCTGCTTGCGCTGTCTTTTTCTCCGGCGCCTTGGCGGGCTCAGGCGTCGCTGCCGGCTCGTCGGGGGCTTTGTCGGGCGCGGATTGCTCCTTGGCGGCCACTTTCTTCGGTTGGGGCGTTTCCTTTGCCTTCTTCGCGGGTGCAGGGGCCTTCGCGACTTTGTCTTCGCGAATGTCAATTAGGCCGTCGCGCGCCGCTTCTTTTAACAACGCGATCATCCGGCTATGCGCTTGCTGCACTGACATGGTGTCAACGCCGTCGATCAGGTCTGAGCTCTTTTCCGCGGTTTTTGGTTGCGGCTTCTTAGCTTGCGTTTTCTTTGCCGCCGTTTTGCCAGGCGCGACAACGTCGATAACAAATCTGCCGTCTGCAAGGCGCGATGTCTGCACGTCGCAATCGCAGTTGATATTAAGTTCAAGGCTGCGTCCTTCAGGCGTCGTTATTATACGCGCACTGTTGACCCTATGTGCTTTTTGGTAACCGTTGATTTCCGAAAGATCGAATGTCTCTCGCGTATCAACGCCGACCACTAGGAGACGGCGTCCATTGCGAACAAGCGCAGCAGATTCAGCGCCGCGGCCGATCGCGATGCGCGAAAAACCGTCATGCTCGCCCGCGGAGATTTTCGAGTCCGTGTCAGCAGCAAATGCAGACGTCGCGCTAAGGAGTAGTGCTATGAGAGGAGTTACGTGCCGCATCATGCCGCCTTCTGTATTTCACGCAGCGCCTCTTCAACTTCGTTGAAGCTCGGGCGCATTTTCTTCGGCGTGTTGCGCCGCGCGACTTCAACACAAAGCTGCGGCGTGTGCTTGTTAAGGCTGGCGACCAATGCTTCGCGAATGAGGTTGTAAAATTGCTGATCTTGCTCGTGGACGCCTTTCACCTTTTCAGCAAAGGGTCCGACGATGCCATAGGCGAGAAAGACGCCAAGGAAGGTTCCAACAAGCGCGCCGCCAATCATCTGGCCAAGCACCTCCGGCGGCTTGTCGATCGACGCCATGGTTTTAATAACGCCAAGAACCGCTGCAACGATCCCGAGCGCAGGTAAGCCGTCTGCCATTGTCTGCAGCGCATGCGCGCCATGCAAGCTGTCATGATGCAGCGACTCTAATTGCTTCTCCAGCAGTTCCTCGACTTCGTGCGGATTATCAAAATTCATGATCATCGACCGGATGGTGTCGCAGATCATTTCCATGGCTGCGCCGTCTTTGGCGATTCGCGGATATTGTTGGAATAAGGAAGAGTCTTCAGGGTTTTCGATGTGTTGTTCGATTTCGACGGGGCTTTCCTTGGCGATCCGCACCAGAGAAAACATCAAGCAAAGAAGATCCTGATAGTCTTTCTTCTTCCACTTGGGACCCGTAAAAACTTTTACGACGTCTCCACATGTGTGTTTGATAACGCCGAAATCATTTCCCACCAGGAAGGCGCCAATCGCCGCGCCTCCGATGATCATCATCTCGTAGGGAAGGGCGCCCAGAATGATGGAAAACTTGCCGCCGGCGATGGTATAACCGCCGAAAACCATTGCCAATGTAACTGCGATGCCGAGTATCGCACCCATGCCAATACACCCTTCTAGTGTTCGTTTCGCGAGGAAACGCTATTGGTGTATATGTTTTTATGATTAAGAAGCCGTAAAATGACGGCTTGTGCGGCGTGTGATGACGAAGACGTAAATGCTATTGCTGATGAACCGCTGCGTTTCGACTGGCGATAATCATGCTTGTTTTGTACGCTTGCTCCGTACTCATATTTGTTAAGATAAGAGCAGCGGCTTCGGCGTTCATCTCTGTTAAGAAACCGGCGGCGAAAGTTGGGTTCATCTTGTCAAAGATTTCGCCCGCCTTTGCCGGTTTCATTTGTTCATACATCTTCGCCAGAAGATCAATGTCCTGTTGAGAAGCCTCATTGGCGAAAGAAACCAGCTCGGATAATTCGCTGTTACTTTTACGAAGTTCGGCGAGATTTTTCTCAATGCGCTGTTCGAGGATCTCAAGCACGCGAATCCTGTCTTCAACCTCGAGCGAACGATCATCGATCGCCTGCGCCCGGTCTTTAATGGCGCTTATGAGCTCGCCATATTGCCTTGCTTTATTGGCGGCTGAGCCGGAAATGTCGGTCTCGCGCACGAGTTGTTCCATGCTTGGAGACGCTTGTCTGGCGGTTTGATTTGCGCCGGAACCCGCTGCGCTTGCGACTTTTTTTGCATTCGCCGCGGCGTCCGGAGCAGCCGCCGGTTTTTGAGCAGCAGGCGAGGACGACGACCCATTGGGCATGAGGTCGACCGGCTTGGTTGTCGCCGTCATCTCCGCAACCGGCGTCTTTTTTTCGTCCTTGGTCAGGGCGGCGTGCGCCATCGTAATGGCGCGCCCGGAGAAAGACGCGGCAAAAACAGTAGCGACAATCATCAGCGGATTAATTTTCACGCAGCTTCTCCCTGCAAAGAGCCGGCGTCATCGGCTGGGACGAATTCGATTTCATCATCATCGTCGATGACTTCTTGCTTTTTCGCCGCTGGCGCTGCTTTTTTGGTCCGCTTGGTTTTCGCCTTTGTTTTCGGCGCCGCCGCCTTCGGTTTTTCCTCTGCGGCCGGCGCCTTTT
>JANQOV010000127.1 GCA_028285645.1 Hyphococcus sp. | reverse complement strand
ATTGCGATGCCTTGCGGGTTTTGTTGCAGCGTCGACCAGAGCGCTTCGGTGGTAATCACCAAACCGCCCGGAATGGTCGTCGGCGTCGGGCCGTGCATGGCGCCGCTGTGCAACTGCGCCGTCGGCGCGACGTTGAATTCCTGCGTTTCCATTTGTTCAGCTTGCGAGAAATTCGGCGTCTGACCGAACCCCTGCCCGCCTTGCTGTTGCGGATACCCCATCTGCCCACCAGACAGCGGCTGCATTTGTTGCTGCTGTTGTTGCGGCGGCTGTTGCCACTGCTGTTGTTGTGGCTGCTGCTGGGGTTGTTGTTGGGGTTGTTGCTGTTGTTGTTGCGGCTGGCTTCCGCCAAAACTGTCTTGCGCAACTACCGCCGCCGGCGCCAACGCCGCCGCGAGGAAAAAAACCGATTTCACTTTCATCATGGCGTGGGCTCCAATTTCTGGCCATCCTGGCCGGTTGCAGCATAAGGATTAAAAGAGGCGTCATCCGTCAGCACAAAAGTGCCATCGTTCAACTGCCAGGCGTTTTCATAGGTGTTGTCGAGCTGCACTGTGCCGCCGTTATATGGGTCATTATAGGTCTCAACACCGCGGATATATTCGCTGAATTCGCGCTGATTGCGATCGCTGCTCGCCTGTTGTTTGCGCCAGCTATCCATCTGCATGTCTGAGATTTCATTATAAGTTTGAGACGTGATGCGGGACCGATCCGCCGCGCCCTTTGCGTTGATCCCTGCAATCTTTGCGTTGTGCTGGGCCATTTTGGCCGACCATTGCGGATCGGCGCGATAGGAATTGCGGACCATTGCGGCCTTATCGAAATCAAGCTGTCCATCAAGCGCTCGATAAGCAAAAGTCGGCAGTGAAAAGATAGAATACATCTCCGTAACGCCACCCATGCCGTCGGACATGCGCGTCAGGCCGAACAGCGCGACAACGCCAACAAGTTCGCGCATTTCGCGCCCTTGCATATTGTAACCAATCAACGCGTCGCCGGCGCCGATCCACTGCCGAAATTCCATACCCGGCATGTTTTGCATCGGCGGCGGCAACATTTTCGAAACGGCTTCGACAATGTCCCCCCGCTCGCGATAGTCAAGGATGCGCGCGCCTGGACGGAGACGCTGTATATATTGCGTAGCATATTGGCGTGGATCAGTGATTGTAACGTTCGGACATTGCGACTGCGGCATGCCCGGGTATTGCATATTGTGCCCTGTCCATTTTTCCTCGGGCAGCATTTGTATGGCGCTCGATCCATCTGGGGCTGTCGCCGTCCAGTTGATATGCGGCGTATTTGGTCCGCAGCCAGACATATTCTGCTGCCAAACGATTCCCCCTTGGGTTTGCCAACCCACCGGGACCATCATCGTGGCTGCAACCATGGGCTGGCCAAAGCCGTTTCGGTCTATAATCTTCGCAGGCTTAACGCGCACCGCGCCCTTTGGCAGGTTGGGCGCCGGCGCGTAAGCGGGCTGACTAGCGGGCGTATTCGCCTGGGCGTATTGAACCGGCTCAGCAGCGCTCTCGTTTCCAAAAGCAACGGGCGCTGCGCCTTCATAGCCAGCCTCAGCCATTTCGGCGTAATCTTCTTGGTCCGCTTCGCTTTCACCCGCACAAGCGGAAATGGCAAATCCGGCAAACACAGCCATCAATAATTTAGATTTCACTATGGGTTCTCCCCTATTAAATGACAGAGAATAATCAGCTTCGCCAACGTTTGGAAGCGCGCCGACGATCCGGGCCATATGTCATGCGCCGTACACAAAGGCGACCGGCGGCGCCAAGCCAGCAAGTTTTCCACAAGACAAAACAACAGCTTGGCATTGCGGTTCACAGGCGATGCAAAGTTGCAACGATAGATGAGAACGCGCTGTAAGACGCAACAAAACTGACGTCTTTTTGTCAGAAATCAGTAATCTAACGCCCATTGGGGTCGGACCGGTTCGTGGCCCGGCTGGTTAAAAAAATCAATGGGACAATGACATGAACCAAAGAAAGCAAGTTTTCCGCTGCGCACTTTTGGCTGGCGCTTCCGCCGTCGCCTTCAGCGCTTCACCTTCAGCAATGGCGCAAGGGGGCGGCCTCGACACGATTACGATCACCGCGCAAAAGCGCGAAGAGAACCAGCAGGAAGTGCCGATCTCCGTTGAAACGCTTTCGTCCGAAAGAGTCTCGGAGATTTTGGCGGCTGGCGAAGACATTCGCGCCTTTGCTGCGCGCGTGCCTGGGCTTTACGCGGAATCGTCCAATGGCCGCTACGCGCCGCGATTTTACATTCGCGGTCTCGGCAATGTCGACTTCGATCTCGCCGCTTCCCAGCCGGTGTCCATTGTTATGGACGATATTGTCCAAGAAAACGTGTTGCTGAAAGCAGCGCCCCTGTTCGACATCGAGCAGGTTGAAGTTTCCCGCGGACCGCAAGGCACTCTTTTTGGACGCAATACGCCCGCCGGCGTTGTAAAGTTTGTAACGCGCAAACCCACCAATGAGTTCGACGCCCAGGCGCAAGTCGCATATGGCACTCATAATACCGTTACCGCTCAAGCCGGCATCGGCGGGCCGCTTGTCAAAGACGTACTGTCGGTTCGTCTGTCTGGACTTTATCAGCGCCGTGACGATTGGGTCGATAACGGCTTTACTGGTGAAGATGATGTGATTGGCGGGTTTGAAGATTTAGCCGGTAGATTACAGGTTCTGTTCACGCCGGGCGACCAACTCAGCGTTCTCTTGAACGTTCACGGCCGCGACTATGAAGGCACATCGGCGCTCTTTCGCGGCAATGCGATACTGCAGGGCGGCGGCATAAACTTCGCAAACTACGATCGCGACACAGTGTTCTTCGACGGCGGCTCAAACAACCCTCAAATGGCGGACGGATGGGGCGGCTCAGCGAAAATTGACTGGGACTTAGGACGCGTCACGCTCACATCCATCACCGGTTATGAAAGTGCTTCCGGCAGCAGTCTAGGAGATATCGACGGCGGATTTGTTGACGGCACGACGTTCTTTGACCCGTCAATGCCGCCTTCCCCTCCATTCACACTTGGCACTTCTCGTTTCCCGTCTGAAACACAAGACTCAATCGATGATCTTGATCAGTTCACACAAGAGGTTCGCCTTGCGTCAAATGGCGACAATGTGTTCGATTGGCAGGTCGGCTTCTACTACTTCGATACTGACTTCCAGGTATCGACTTTTGGCCCGGGCTTTCCCCCGCTAACAACAGTCACACACGCCAATGAAAGCTGGGCCGTGTTTGGACAAGCAAGCTACGATCTATCTGACAGGCTAACAATCACAGGCGGTGTTAGGTACACTGATGAAAGCAGAGATTTCGACGCATTGGTGTCGGGTCTTGGCGCTGTGGTGAATCCAACTTCAGTATCTGATGATGATTTTAGTTGGGATGTAAGCGCTCTTTACCGAGTCAATGATGGCTTCAATCTTTACACTCGCATAGCGCGCGGCTATCGCGGCCCAACCATTCAAGGCCGTGACGTTGCATTCACCTTCGGTCCAGCCGTCGATCCCCAGACAATTGCTACATCGGAGACCATTTTGTCCTTCGAGGGCGGTTTCAAATCCGAGTTCATGAATAACCGCGCGCGGCTTAACGCCGCCGCCTATTACTATCGCGTCAATGATCAGCAATTCTCGATTATTGGCGGCTCGGCAAACCTCAATCAAGTTATCAACGCAGACAAAGGCGTTGCCTGGGGCTTTGAAGCGGATGCGGAAGCGCTGCTAACGGATAATTTCTACGTCTCAGCAGGCTTCAGCTACAACAATACGGAAATCCAGGATCCAACGCTTGCCACCGCAACCTGCGGCTCAGGTCTGTGCACAGGACTTGACCCGAGGAATACAACTATTGATCCCATCACCGGCTTGGGTCAGGCGCTGATCGACGGCAATCCTTTCCCGAATGCACCAGAGATCACTTTCAACGCGTTTGCGGAATACACCATGCCCTTCAAAGACAAGGGCGAATTTTTCGTGAATACCGACTGGGCAGTACAGGGCAAAACAAATTTTCTGCTGTATGAAACTGAAGAGTTCCAATCTAGCGGAAACTTCGAAGGCGGCGCCCGCATCGGTTATCGCGGCGGCGATGGCCGATACGAGGCTGCGTTTTTCGCCCGCAACATCACGGACGAAGTCAATCTCAAAGGCGCGGTCGACTTCAACAACTTGACCGGCTTCTTCAACGAGCCGCGTATTGTTGGCTTCCAGTTGACGGTTAGCAACTAAGCGTTAACCAGCTTTAATAAAGCGCAACTGAAACCGCCCCGGCTCGAAAAACCGGGGCGGTTTCTTGTTCGCCTTTTAACGGATCGGCGATCTATCGTCGTCAAACTCCGCATCGGTGTGTGGAGGTCCCGTGCAGAATGCGCGGGGCGACGGCATGGTATTTAGTTCCTACGTCTTTTTGATTCTGTTTTTGCCGGCGGTGCTGATCGGGTTTTACAGCCTTCGCGCCCGCGGCGCTTATGGCGCGTCGGTCACCTTCCTGTTGCTCGCTTCTTTTGTTTTTTACGCCTACTGGTCGCTCGCGCATCTTTTGTTGTTACTCGGCTCCATCGCGGGAAACTTCATTCTCGGGCGATGGGCGGCGACAGGGCCGACAAAGGCCTTTCGCAAGACCGCTACCACTGTCGGCGTTGTTGGCAATCTTTCCCTCATTTTTTGGTTCAAATACATTGATTTCGCCGGGTCTAATCTCGCAGCGCTGACGGATTCGAGCTGGACGCTCCTCAACATTCTTCTGCCGCTCGGCATTTCCTTCTTTACGTTCCAGCAAATCGCCTATCTAGTCGATTGCTATAAGAGTGGTGAATACGAAAAACGGCCGCGCAATTACGCGCTGTTCGTATCCTTCTTCCCGCAGCTCATCGCCGGTCCCATCGTTCATCACAAAACAACACGCCCGCAATATACGGCGCTGGCGCGTGGGGCCCTCAATCTTGAGATGCTGCCTTACGGGCTGATGATCTTCGCCATGGGGCTCGCAAAAAAGACGCTGATCGCCGATCCCATCGCACGGTCGATCGACCCCATATACGCGGCGGCGGCTGCCGGTGATCCTATCAGCGCCGCCGCTGCATGGGCCGCGATGATCGGCTATACGCTGCAGATCTATTTTGATTTTTCCGGTTATTGCGACATGGCGATCGGGCTTGGGCTTATGGTTGGCGTCAAATTGCCGATCAATTTTAACTCGCCCTACAAATCAAAATCGATCATCGAGTTTTGGCGGCGCTGGCACATCACCCTGTCAAACTTTCTTCGCGATTACGTCTATATTCCGATTGGCGGCAACCGGCTTGGGCAGATATTCCGCTTACGCAATATCTTTCTCACGATGCTCATTGGCGGCCTCTGGCACGGCGCCGCCTGGACATTCATCATTTGGGGCGCAATCCACGCCGCCTTGATTACAGGTAACCACGCATTACGGCTTTGGGCGCCGGCGCTCGACGCTTGGGACGGGATTGCCGCTGTAACTTTAAAGCGCGCGGCAACGCTTGCCTTCATCATGCTTGCCTGGGTTTTCTTCCGCGCCGACAGCTTGCCCGCTGCGGGCGCTGTGTTGAGCGGCCTTGCGTCTTTCGGTACGCCAGACATAGCGCTAACGCCAGCGCTCTGGATTTTGATGGCGTTCGCCGCTGGCTTGGCGCTTTTTGCTCCCAACAGTCTTGAAGTCGCAGGCTACCTCAAGCAGCCAGGCGCAACACATCCGCCGGCGCAGGGCTTCTTCTCCCGCGTTTTAAAGCCAACGCCGTTGGCCGCCTTCGCCACTGCGATCATGTTGACTTGCGGCGTACTGGTCGCTTGGCGTCCCGCCGTCTTCATCTATTTCAACTTTTAAGGCGCGCAGCACGATGAAGCAGCTTTCACCGATAGCTTTTGTGGCAGCCAGCATCATCGGTCTCGCGACGTTGCTGTCAGCCGCGGTTCTCCTCCCACACGACCGCTATTATCGCTATCAAGCGCATAACTCTGTCACCACCCGCCAGGCTGACTGGATCTATGAGCGACTGCACTTTGATCCAACGCCAGTTGATGTCGCGTTGCTCGGCACCTCGCGCATGCTTGGCGGCCTCAGCACATGGATTGTCGAAACCGAATACTGCAAGGCGACGGGCCGGCGCATTCATGTCGCTAACCTCGCCATCCCCTATACCGGTCGAAACATGCATTATGTATTGGCGAAGGAGGTCTTGGCCGCCAAGTCACCAGTACTGGTGATTACCGAATTGAACGAAGTCGAAACGCGCCGCCCTCATGCGGCGTTTATATTTTTGGCGGATGCGCGCGATGTTTTATCGGCGCCGGCGTTCATCAATCTCAACTATCTAAGTGATCTTTTGCGACTGCCAGGCCGCCAGGCGGGTCTTTTTGTGCAAACATTGTTGCGAACGCCAGCGGTGCGAAAGGAATTCGACGCCGAGGCATATGACGGCCCTGACCGAGACCTTACGAAAGAAATTGCGTTGATAGATGGCGAGACCAAATCCCGGGATGTCACACGAACGGCGCGACACATGGAGGCGGTCTCCGCGCATCGGGAAGCTGGCGTCTCACCGCTCCACCTCCTCCCGGAACCCCTTCACGCATTTGAATACAGATTTGCGCGACACTATTTGCGTAAAATTGAAAACGCCGCCGCCGAAAACGATGCAAACTATGCTTACATTTATTTGCCTGCTTATAAAGCGCCGCAACCAACAGCTGATCTGACGACGGAGCTAAACATTACCGCGCCTATCATTGATCTCGGCGGCGCCATCACCCTCGACCCGGCAAAATGGCTTGACGCAACGCACGTCAATTACGCCGGTGCAAAGTTGCAGTCATTGCGCTTTGCAAAGAAATTGGCGGGCAACTACCCCGCGCTGGGTGCGCCTGGCGATTGCCCTGCCGATTGAAATCTTGCGCTCCCTTCTAGCGCCGGCGGGTGATCAGACTTAAATTCAGTGAAGCGACGTGACTGGCTGCTGTGCAACAGCGCACAAGCTGCCGGGACTTAAAGGAAACCGCATGCCTGAATTTGCAGAGCCGCACTGATGCCTATTCGACCGTTGACAGCCGCGCTTGGCGTCATCCTTTTTATCTACGGCGTTATTGCAGCGATATCGCCCTTGCCCGTCGGCTTGCCGCTTGCTGTCATCGGCGTTGCGATGATAGCGGTTGCGGTGCCGGCGTTCCGGCCGGTTTTTCGACGCTTGCGCGCCCGCTGGTCATGGTTCAATGTTCTTATCCACAAGGCCAAGGAGCGATCACCGCAATCCGTTCGCGAAGTGATCGAAGAAACCGATCCTGAAAACACCCTTGAGAAAGAGCCTACGCCCTCAGACAAAACATCCGATCCCGGCAGATGATTTTTAGAGCAGTATTCAAGTTCTTTGTGGCCGCCATTGCAGTGTTGATGATTGTCATCGGCATTATTGTGGCGCCATCGCCGATCCCGTTCGGGATCATCTTTATCCTGCTTGGTTTTTTCTTGCTGGCCGCCGTCGCCCCGGACCTGGTGCGGTGGCTGCGACGTCGCTGGCGCTGGCTTGACCGCGTGCTGAGACGCTTAGAATCAGCATTACCAAGATGGATGACCCGTGAACTTAGAAACACGCATCCGCAGGATGAGGAAGAAGAAGACGAAGATGACGAAAGCGAGCCGGAGAGCGCCAACAGACGAAGACGCTGACGCGCCTCGTACTAGCTCGTTTTTTCGACCTGCGTGAATTCGAGTTCAACCGGCGTCGCCCGGCCGAAAATCGAAACCGCCACTTTAAGGCGCGCGGCTTCTTCATCGACATCCTCGACAACGCCGGAAAATGAGGCAAACGGACCATCCGTCACCCGCACATTTTCACCGACATCGAACGTAATGGTCGGACGCGGACGCTCGGCGCCTTCTTCGATGACCCCGCGAATGCGGTCGACTTCCTTTTGCGGCACCGGCAGCGGTTTGTTCCCTGAACCGAGGAATCCCGTCACTTTCGGCGTCTCTTTAATCAAGTGATAGGTGTCGTCGTTGAGCACCATATTGACCAACACATAGCCGGGAAAGAAGCGGCGCTCTGTGTTTACCTTGCGGCCACGGCGCACTTCGGTAACCTCTTCGGTCGGTACAAAAACTTCTTCAATGAAATGTTCAAGGCCTTTTTCCTTAGCGGCCATCTGAATTGATTCAGCCACTTTCTTTTCGAAATTGGAATAAGCGTGAACGATGTACCATTTGTTGGCCATGTTATTATCCGTGTTTAAGTATTCCGTACTAGCCGACGCGTTAGAGGGCGACACATTCGATCGGCAAAATGGAACAAACGCCAAATCGCAAGATTTGATCGACAATGAAAAAGAAGACCGCCATGATCGCAACCATGATCAGCACCATGATGGTCGAGACAAGCGTCTCGTTCCGTGAGGTCCACGTTACTTTCGCGCCTTCATTCCGAACCTGCTGAATAAATTCCAGCGGGCTGGTCTTTTTCTGCTTTTTCTGTTCGCTGGCTTTGCCTTCGATAACCGGCGTTGATGCTGTGGTTTTCTTTTTCTTCGCCATAACCTTTTCGCCTTGCCCTCTTTTGACCCGGGCGGACTTGCTCAACTGTTAGACACACGGGCTCGGACGTCGCCGGGACGCTTACTTAAGTCTTCTGAGGATTTCGGAAGATATGAGGCCTTAGGTAAACCATTTCTCCCGCCCGTCAAGCAGGCGGCCGGTGTTTTTTGGCGGAATTTGAGCGGCTACGGACGGCGGTGATAGCGCGCCCAGCTTTGCTGCATGGGGGTGTTTTGGCCATATAGGCCGTCGAACCAAGGCTGCTTGTTCTCAGGATATCGACCGACGGTCCCGTAGTTGGCAAGGATGATCCCCGGGAAGGCTTCGATGATGGCGTCATTGACGATGTTGTTAACCTGGCCCCATTTCGCAGCGCCAAATTCCCGGTGAAACTGCAGCACGCGGTCCGTATTCTGCCCGAACATTCGCCAGAACGGACGCGGCTCGTCGTCATGGGGCCCGCCTTCATAGAGCGCCCCCAAGCGCATCCCAAATTTCCGGGCCTCAGCATCATGGGCTTTGAGCTTTTGCAGGACCCACGTCTTATTGGCCACAACGGCTTGGCGGTTGTTGACCATAGCGTCTTCAAGGCGGTCCATGAGCGCCGCCGGGTCACGCCTGATTTCCACTTCATAACGATCGCGCAGCGCCTGCATGGTTGCCTTGTTGCTCCAGTTTGGAATGATCCGCTGCGCATCGTTACGGTACAAGTTCTCCCAAATCTGCGTGCCGCCCCAATAGCTGGCGACGGCGACTGTCGAGCGCGCAGCATAAGCGTTCCAGTCTTTGCTTTGTCGTTCGATCTCGGCCTTATAATGCCTTAGAGCATCCGCCGTTGTGCTCGGATTGGCCGCTTGCGCTTCAACAACAAAAATGACGTTTTGGTTGCGGCCAGCCCGCTTCAGCGCTGCGTCAAACTCAATGGCGGTTTTCGCCGTTAGCGCGCCATAACCGATGCGGTGACCATAATTTAACGGTTTACCATCACGCCCTTTGGGTTTCACGCCCCGGCCAATACCAGCCGCGTATTGCGTCGCCGCTTTGAAGGCACCGGAGAAATTCCAAATCTCGTTAGAAACTGTCAGGTAAAGCGTCCGGTCCTCAGGATAGCCTGAAGCGATCAGTTCCGCGACGAACGCATCGTAATAACGGGCCCACTCATTTGATTGCCAGATGGCGTCTTTTTCGCCCGCGATGACCGGCACCCAGGCGTCTGGCCCGCCTGCGACACGCACGCTTGTTTGTGAGCCGAGCGCAATGGGACCATGGGCCCACAGCTCAACATCAGCCGCAACCGCAAGTTCAAACAAGGCTTTTAACGGAAGTGATCGTTTGGGATGCGGCCAGCCGCGAATGGCGTTCCAGGCCATGTTCCCCCAATTGAGGGTCTCCATGGTCGCCACATCATCGATCGATGTTTCAAGGGCCCGATAGGCGTATTGCAAATCCATGGATCGGACGATGTGGTTCTTGCCGATCATGGCGAGAAATTCGTCCGTATAGATTTTACCAGCATTGTAGGCGGCCTCATCAGATTTCCGATAGACAGCGAGCGATTTCAAACCCTCCTTGCCGATATGGGTGATTTTCACTTGCGTCAGGCCGCGGCCGCGCCGTTTGAACTCGATGCGGTTGTTGTTGATGCGCCGCTGCGCGCTTCTGGAGAGACCGTGGATAGTGATGTCTGCATCGCCTTCCCATGTCACGACCCAGTCGCCTGAACTGTCGGACGCGGATGTAAGGAGCGGCTGCATGTGTATGGCGCCGCCGCCAAGAATGCGTTGCGGCAACAAGGTCACGGGATCAACGGCGCCGGCCTCATAATAATCGTCGGTCCTGACACCCGCTTTGCAATCTGACTGCGCGCAAAGATAAGTTTCCGTCGCATGCAGAACATTGATGAACGGCATCTCTGCGTTCCACGGCGTTGGAAACCATGGGCCGGCTTGTAGCTTGTAGGAGCCGGTGTGCGGCGCCATCGGCGCGATCGGCGTCGTTGCTGCGGCAGATTTTTGCGGTGTGATGTCAATCAGCGCTTGCGACGTATCTGAACGAACCCGCACGCGAAGGTTCGCTGTCTGCCCACTGCCATCGGTGATGGAAATCGAATGTAAACCGGCCGGGAGCGAAATTGCCCCGTCATCGGCCGTCACATAGGGCGGCGACGCCGCAACCGCGCTGCCGCCAGACCAGGCAAAAACAAAGGGCGGCGTTGCTCCGGTCGCCGCATCATCTGCGCCCACGGAAATGTCAAAGCTCGCCGCCTCACCGGTTGAGAGAGAAATCTGCAACGGAAGCCCAGCGGGAAGGAGGCCCTTCGAGCCCGACTTGCGGGCGAACCAACGCACAGCCCAGGGCGCGGTGTCAGCCTCACCAGCGACAACCGAGACGGCGCCGCCGTCATTTTGAGGCGATTGAACGCGCTGTTGCGCTGCTGTGGGTTGAGAGTCGGATGCCGCCGAGGCTGTTGATTCGCTTGAACAGCCCACCAGAACCAGCGACAGAATTCCCGCTATCACCGGCGCAAACGACGACGCATTCATTTTCGGCCCCTCTTCACTCAAACGCCAACCCTATAACACAGCCTCAAAAATCGCGTGCGATTTTCTAGAAGAAAACGAGATTTCATCAAAAAGTCTCTTTCACGATTAGAGGCGCCCGGTCCGCATATAACGAGCCGGCACTGACGAAACAGCCCGTTGCGTTTCAGAATCAAAATTATCGATCCTCTAACTGAGACGTGATTTGCCATCAAAGGCCGAGGCGGCGCACTCTCATATTTTTAGGATGCAATAGCATACCCTGCATTTTTAAGTTGAACCGCTGTCTCGCCTACTCCCCTTAATTGCAAACTTTGCTTCTTATAATTGAACCAACAATCCGCATACATCCTTTAATTGCAACCCTCTCGATTTTCGCGCGGAAAACTAAACTTCTTGTTGGCGCCATCCCAAACAATGCTATACGCGCTCACTCAAAATTGAATTGTCTTGTTTGAAAGTCGTTGCTTCGCGATTCCACCGGAATTCGAAAATTCATGCCCGCCAAAAAACGCTCAAGCAAGCAACCTGCTCCGTACAAAGATATTGACCAAGAACTTGGCGATACGTTCAAGAAACTAAGACTCGCGCTCAATAAAACGCAGGACGACATCGCGGCGCCGCTCGGCATTAGTACGCAGCAATATCAAAAAAACGAAGCGGGCGTCACCAAATGGACTCTCGAAAGACTTTATACGCTTGCAGACTATTTCAACAAAGATGCGCGAGAACTCTTGCCGCCGCCGCAAAGCGCGCGCGGTTTTGAAGAAACGACCGATGATTTCATCGGCGCCGGCAGCGACGCCGCCGCTATTTCAGAGATTGTTGCGATGTTCAGTCGGATTCAGTCAAAATCGACACGGCGCAAAATTATCGAGCTTCTGAACGAGCTTGTCGAGGGATGAACGATAGCCGGCCGGCGCGCGCCTTTAAAAATCAGCTTCTCGAACGAGTATTCCCGTCACCCGGCGCCAGATGGCTCGGATCGGCGCTTCGCCTTGCGCGCTGATGACAGCGACGCCGGGAATTGTCTTTTGCACATCAAGCGCATCATGCATGTGAGCGCGTAACTCGAACACTGCTGATTCCGGCAGCAAATCACCCTTCTCATCCTCACGCACCGCAACTCGACCGCCAAATACGGATGCGAACACAGGTTCGTCAATGCTCCGCAGCGCTGTCGCGCTGATTTCCCGCACAGTCCCTGACCTTGGTCGCAAAAGGATGTCATCGGGGATGAATTTCACATGGCTCGCCCTGTTGATGCGGCTTACATCCTTTTCATTGGGCAACGCGATAATGTCATAGGTCGCAACTTCCGCGATGCGTCCGAGCAAGAGATCAGAACGGACCCATTGATTAGCGTTAAGACTGCGCGGGAGATCTGTTATGACACCGTCATGGGGCGCGCGCAGTTCAGCATCCGCAATCAGTTTTCGCAGACCTTCCGCTCGATCCCGCTCTCTCAGCAGCGAGCGCTTCAACACCAAACTGTCTTTCCGGTCGAGCACGTCGACAACACGGCGGTTCAGCTTGGCTTCGATCTGGTCGATAATGATTTCTGTTCGCCTTAACTCTTCCTCAACATCACGAAGCTCCAGCCTGAATAGCACTTGGCCCTCTTTGACAAAGTCGCCTTCTGTGATGACAATATCGGTCAACAGGCCCGGCGTCTGGGCGAAAATTTCCGTCTGTTGATGCGGTGTTGCAATCGCCGGCGCCTTTACGGCTGTTCGCCACGGCACAAACAAGACAGCCAGGAACATGCACAACGTCAAAAGCGAAAGGCGCGACCGTGTTGATTTCACGATACCCTCCCGACAGGAATACCAGACCTTTATTTCATCAGCGATGGGCCGCGCGATGAACCAGGCAATTTCAATCACAAACAAAATGATGCCCAGCGCCTTGGCGAAAAAGGCGTGTACGAATAATGCGATGCCGATAAATAGGAAGAACCTGTAAATCCACGTGCTCCAGGCGTAAACGGTAAGCGCCGCCGCCTTTCCGCGTTCAAAAGTCTCCGGCGGCGCTTCGCCGAGACCAAATAACAGTTCCCGCACCCGCCAGCGCCCGAGCGCAAAGCTGCGCGGTTGTAGGTTCGGAAATCCGACTAAGTCGGACAGTATATAATAGCCGTCAAAGCGCAAAAACGGATTGAGATTGACCACCAAACTCAACGTCCAGCTGGTGGTGGCGGCAAAAAACGCAGCGCTCCTTGCGGGTCCGTCAGGCAGGAACGACCACAAAAGCGTTGCGATAGAAGCGATGATCAATTCAACCGCCATGCCGGCGACATCAATGGCAAGACGCTGCCGGCGATCGCGAAGACGCCAAGCATCTGTCGTGTCAGTGTATAGAATTGGAAACATCACCAAAAAGGCGACGCCAATCGTGGCGACGCGGCATCGATAATAATGCGCCGCAAAGGCGTGCCCCAACTCATGAGCTGACATAATCAACAAGAGCGTGACGCCGTAAAAAATCGCGCCTTCAAACGTCAGAAAATGAAGAAAGGTTGCGACAAAGGCCTCCCATTCCCGGACGGCGAGATAAAGACCGAGAATGGCGGCGGCGGCGATAATGACCCAGGCGATGCGCGTAAAAAACGGCGCAACAAACGGAAACGCTCGTTTTAGAAACGCGTCAGGACAGAAAAGCGGTATCTTAACGAAGAGATATCTGTGGATCACTTGCTTCCAAAATGGCGGCGACGCCGCTTTTTCTTGTTTTGCAAGCGTATTTGGATCGTCTTCCGCCGGAGATTCGATAAGCCGGTTCGTATACAGAAATATCAGCAGCTCATCGATGTCCTCTTGTGCAAGGGGATCACCCGGCTCCCGATTGGCGGCTTCAAGCACTCTTTCTGAATTGATCAAGTGCCAATGCCTCAGCAAACGCAAAGCGTATTCGCTCAAACGGAAAAAAGCATTTCGCACAGGGTCAAAGATCAGCCATTCAGGCGCGCCTAACGGCGTTTGCGGCCCCGGCAATAACTGCAATTCTTCGCGGATAGCAGGGAGTTTTACGTTCTCGCTCATATTCCCGCAAATTGGCGAATGGATACAATCGGGCGGCGCAAAAGCCAGAACCCGAGCGGCGCCCTGGCGCCATATATCTTTGCAACACCGCGCTCGCCGATCCGAGGCGTTGCGTCGTCTTCAAACGCAGCTACGCTGTGATAAGCCAACCCGCCTTCTGGCGTTGGCTCGGGACGGGAGTTCGAGCGAAGCAGCTTCGCCTGAACCGAGAGTAACGGGTCTGAATCAAGGAACAGCTTGATGCGCGCGCCTGCCGCAAGGGATTTGGCGCTGTTCATAGGCGCCTCGATCGCCAGCTCGACATTCGCGGGGTTGGCGATCGTTAAGATGCGTTCGCCTACTGAAACGGGGCGACCGGACCAATCATCCTTATCGCTATAAACGAGTACGCCCGCGCTTTGCGCGCGCAATATCGTATACTGAAGCTTTTCTTGTGCGTATTTCTGGCGTCGCTCAGCGAGACTGAGTTCAGATTGCATCAACCTGATGTCGCGCTTGACATCGCTATCGCCAAAAGCGGCAAGAGTCGTTTTTTCTAGATTCGCGGCAGCGACTTCTAATTCACCCGACATCAGCGCGAATTCGTTCCGCGCGTCTGTGTCGACATATGTCGCGATAATGTCGCCCTCCTCGACATAAGCGCCTGGTGGTGAATGAATTTTCTCAATCACGCCGTTGATGGGCGCTGAAACAATTTGCGGCGATCGCGCGACAACTTCGGCGGGCGCAAGGGTGCTCATGGAAACCGGCCAAACAAGAACGATCGCAAAAAACGCAGCGAGTACGCGGCCAAGTTTTTTCGGCGTTCCGCGCTGTTCATGCTTTTCGCGCACGGGATGCAGGGCCTTCCACGCGCAACCATAGGCCTCGCAAAGCCGTTCAATCAGGCGCTGCTCCCCCTCCTCCCAAGGCGTCTTGCGCGTATAAAACAGCGCGGCGTCGCCCGCGAGTGGAATCCAAAGGCCATGTGGAAAGGGGTATATCGGCGCTTCGTCAGTATGCGATGATTGTGACGGCGCAAGATCTACACATTGAACGTTATCGCCATCTACAACTTCAGCGATTTTTCCGTCAAGCCAAGTGACAAATGGCGATGTCTTGTCGACAACAGCCTGGCTCGAAACGGTCCGTATTCTCCAGCGATCACCGTTAAGGCCTCGCGCAAAATCACGCGTGAAAAATATGCCGTGCCCATATTCAACGAGCTTTCTGGCGTTATTGACAGCGAGATGCCGCAGCTGCCGGCGATCGCTCGCTTTTAAGGCCTCTGTTTCAAGCGCCAATAGTGACAGCAATTTTCTCGACTGCGCCGCGTCTTTCTGGCGTTCATGTTGTTTTTGAAAGCGAGGCGCGCTTGATACTAAAGTCATGTCAAGGCCCCTCTGCAGCGAGAAACCGAACGACGCCGCTCATCCCAGCCATCACACCGGGCGTTTCCTCCGTAAACTGAGCGACAACATCGAGCGTTTGACTAACCGGGTCGATGGCGACGCCGATGCGATGAACGACGGCCTCGTAAACGGCGCCTGTTTCGGTAACTTCAAAAAGAAGCGGCGCGCCGATGCGGGCTTTCACTATACTGGAGGATGGAACAATGAGCTGAATTTCAAGCGGACCGCCATCGATGATCTTCAGCAACGGCGCGCCGGGCGCCGGCGTTTCAAATGGATCAACATAGCGTTCTGAAACAGACCCGGCATAGGGCGCGCGCACCGTGCAATCGGAAAGTTGCGCTTTTTTTGCATTTGCCTCAGCGGCGGCGCGCTCCATTTCCGCCCGGCCTTTTTCAACATCCAACGAACCGGCGGCGCCGTGCTCGAACATTTCAAGGTTAGTTTTTTGTGTTTTCGCCAATGAGCGGCGGGAGGCCTTGAGCGCTTCCCACTCCGCTGTCATTTTTTCACAGTCAAACTGA
>JANQOV010000118.1 GCA_028285645.1 Hyphococcus sp. | reverse complement strand
TTCTGTCATAATAGCCGCCGCCATAGCCGAGCCGGTCGCCGCGGCGGGTGAAGGCTAACAGCGGCGCAAGTACGATTGTTGGCGTTACTTCAGCGGCATTCTCATTGGGGGTTTGCGCGCCATAAGCGCCGTCGATCAGCGCATCGCCAGGCGCGAAGGCGCGGAAGATCAGCGGCGCCTTCTTTTCGACGATTACCGGCAACGCAAGCGTCACGGCGCTCTCAGCAAGGGCGTCGATGAGCGGTTCGGTGCTCAATTCATCCCTGATCGGACAATAAAGCGCGATGACATCGTCATTGGCATAGGAGATGTGGGCGACAAATTTCTGGGCGGCATGGCGGGCGGCGTCGGGGCGCGCATTAGCCGCCGCGCGGCGTTCTGTTTTCATGCGTGCGCGCAAAATCGTCTTCTTGTTAAAAAAAGGAAGGATAGGCGGCAGCATGGCGGGTCCGCTTGGAATATCAAAAGCGCCGCCCTGGCCGTCGGACTTTCATTCGCCCTGGACCCTAAGGACCAGGTGGGCGCCGCGTATCAAGGACCAGGGTCCAAGTCAGAGGCAGCTCCCGATAGAAGAGATAAGGCCCCGGGGAATTTCGTCCTAACGGGCCGGGCAGCGTATGGGAAAGTAGGTATCAGGGGCCGGTTCGTAAAGGCTTAACCCAAACCCGCGCTGATAGCTCTTGCCCGCCCGCGCCAAAGCGAGCGGGCGTCAGCCGATAAGCGCTAAGTCAGGATGTGCTGGAAGGCGTCGTTGGCGTTTCGTTTTTGCTCATGGAGCGCCAGCTCGGATAGAGGAGGCAACCGAGGAACGAAAACGACGCTGCTGTCAAAAGCCCAAGAGCATAGATGCCGCCGCCCGCTTCGCCGAGCCAGTTTCCAACAAGGCAAGTGCAGGCAATAATAAGATAGGGATAGACCGGCGGATCCTGCCGCATGTATCGGCGCACAAAGAGCATCATCGAGGCGACCAAAAGCACCAGCGAATAAACGTCGAATACAGTGATCATGTTTCTGTCTCCCGTATTCGCACAGTGTTGACGCGGATTGCTGAATATTCGCCTAACGTCAAACGCCGGTTAGTTAATCCTTGGTTTCGGGAATATATTGAAAAAGACCGATTTGCGCCGCGCCATAAGACCTGCGGTCGATTTCGACGAAATTGGGTGGGGCGACGGGGGGCTCGTTTTCGCCTTGCTCGACGACGGCGATGGCGGCATTGGCGAGCCAACCGCCTTCGTGGAGACCGCTAAGCGCGGGACCAGCCAGGTCTTTTCCATAGGGCGGATCGAGAAAGGCGAAGGTAAACGGCGGACCAGCGCTTTGCGGCCTTGTCCCAAGGCCCGTCGCAGAGCGCCGATGAATGCGGGTTTGCCCGAATAGGCCAAGCGCTTCGATATTATCGCGAATGGCGCCGCGGGCGCTCGCGTCGGTTTCGACAAAAAGACAAAACGCAGCGCCGCGCGACAAGGCTTCAAAACCGAGCGCGCCAGAGCCGGCGAAGAGGTCGATGACGCGCGCGCCCTCGAAGGTCACATCATCACGGGCGCTTAAGATATTGAAGAGGGATTCCCGCGTGCGGTCCGCCGTTGGCCGGGCGATCATTCCCTTCGGCGCGATGATGCGCCTGCCCTTAAACCGTCCGGAAATTATCCGCATGGGGTCAGTCTTCGTTTTCTTGGCTGTCTTTGTCTTCGCGCTTGTGGCCCTCGACATGGTTTGCAAGCTTTTCCATGTCGCGTTTGTATTTTGCCTTCTCGCCTTTGGTGCGGCCGTATTTGGCGCGGTTTTCCTCTGCCTGCTTTTCTTTGTCTGCGCGGGCCTTTTTCTTGCGAAAGCGGTTGAGGTTGACGACGTTGGTCACAGTCTGATTTCCTCACAAATCTTTTTGCCCAGTTGTTCCTTAAGCTGCTTTCCTGGAACTTCTTCAAACGCGCCTTTAGGCAGTTTGCCAAGCTGAAAGGGCCCATAAGCGGTGCGGATGAGACGGTTCACGGTAAGGCCCAGGTGACGCATCACATTACGGACTTCACGGTTCTTGCCTTCGGTGATTGAAAGCGTGATCCATTGATTGCCGCCTTGCGTCTGGTCGAGCGTTGCGCGCACCGGCCCATAGCGAACGCCGTCAATCTCAACGCCGTCTTGCAACCCGTCGAGTTGGCGCTGGTTGACCCGGCCATATGCGCGCACCCGATAGCGCCGCGTCCAGCCCGTGGAAGGCAATTCAAGTTGTCGCGCAAGACCGCCGTCATTGGTGAGGAGCAATAATCCTTCCGTCGTCAGATCAAGACGTCCGACAGAGATAACGCGTGGCAGCTGGCCGGCCAGCGCATCGAAGACTGTGGGCCGACCTTGCGGATCCTTGTGGGTGGTGACCAATCCGTCGGGTTTATGGAAGCGCCAGAGCCGCGGTGCGTCAGGCTTGCCGATACGGGTTCCATCGACCCGGATATCCATATCGGGCGTTACCTTGAAGGCCGGCGTATCAAGGGTTTTGCCGTCAACGGTAACGATGCCTTGTTCAATCAGTCTTTCCGCTTCCCGACGGGACGCAATGCCGGCGCGGGCCAGAAACTTGGCAATGCGCTCGCCTTCGACTTTATCCAGCGTTTTTTCGGCCATGGTTTAGACGTCCTTAACAGGCTCCGCGCTTTATTGGCGATGCGGGAAGAGAAGGCAATCGTCATGGACCTGAAGGAAGAAAAAGCCATCGGCGGCGATCCGTCAGCCCATTGGTATTACATCGCCAAGGGCCGCGCCATTCGCGACCTACTCGGCGGCGAGACGCTTGGGTGCGTGCTCGATGTGGGCGCCGGCTCCGGCGTTTTCTCGCGCATGCTGCTGGAAGACGGATTGGCTGGCCGCGCCGTCTGCATTGATCCGAATTACGAGGATTACCATCTTGGGCCTTGCGATGGAGGGCGCCTCAATTTCGTACGCGAGGTTGGCGAAGTTGACGCTGACGCCGTCCTGATGCTCGATGTCATCGAGCATGTTGACGATGATGTGGCGCTCATCCGCGATTACGCGGCAAAGGCGGCGGCGGGAACCCGGTTTTTGATCTCAGTCCCGGCGTTCAATTTTCTCTGGTCATCGCACGATGAGTTTCTTGAGCATCGTCGGCGCTATACGCTTGAAGAACTACAAGCATCCGTTGAAGCCGCCGGTCTCGAGATCCGCGAATTGCGCTATTTCTTCGGCATGCTGTTTCCGGCGGTGGCGGCTTTGCGGATGGCGGACAAGGCGCTTAGAGGCGACAAGGAAGCAACCCAGAGCGCGTTAAAAGCAGCGCCTGACTGGCTCAACCGGTCACTTGTCGCCATTCATGACATCGAGCGGGCGGCGCTCTTTCCCTTTAACAAACTGGCTGGCGTTACGGCGTTTTGCCTGGCGGAAAAACCCGCAGTGGCGAAAACGGACATTGCTGCGTAGACTTGCGCGGGTGATGGACGCCCAATTCGACGAACAGATGATGCAACGCGCTGTCCAAGAAGCGCGCGCAGCGGCTGACGCTGGCGAGACGCCGGTCGGCGCTGTCATTGTTGACGAGAATGGCGACATTCTTGCCGCCGCCGGCAATGCGCCGATTTCAACCAACGATCCGACGGCCCATGCGGAAATTCGCGCCCTGCGCGCCGCCGCTCAAAAGCTTGGCAATTATCGGCTAGCCGGCGCATCGCTCTATGTAACGCTGGAGCCATGCGCCATGTGCGCAGGCGCGATTTCCATTGCGCGCATTGCACGCCTGGTCATTGCCGCCAGCGATCCCAAGGGCGGCGCCGTCTGGCATGGACCGAAATTCTTCGAACAACCGACCTGCCACTGGCGGCCGGACGTGGCTCAGGGCCCGTTTGCTGATGAAGCCGGACAATTGCTCAAAGACTTTTTCAAGGAGCGGCGAGCACGCAATATGTAAGGGTTTCAATGCCCTGCCGCAGCGATTGATCTTGCTCAATCTATTTTCCCGCAGCGTCGCGTAGCTGTTGGGAAAAGAGGTTGGCGAGATGGCTTACAAAAGCATTTTTGTTCCCTTTTTCGACGAAACATCAGCACGCATAGGTTTTGAGGCTGGTGTTCAAATCGCACGCTGCTTTGACGGGCATATTTCCGCTCTCCATATGCGACAGCGGCCGACAGCGCCGCGCGTTGTCTATTTTCCACTCGGCGGCAAATTTCCCGAGGGCGACCACGACATTTACAAGAAAGCCGAAGACGAAAACGCTGTTGCGCTGCACCAGCTATTTGGCGATCTTTCTGACGCAAATGGCATCGGCGTTTCGGATATTTCTGCGCATACGGACACCATGGGCGCAACTGCATCCTGGCGTGACGAGAAAGGCGACATTCCCGAGCGCGTCGCGACTATTGCAGCAGGGTTCGATCTAACTGCAATGGCGACCCTCGATGATGCAGATGACGGGTTTCAGTTGCGGTTATGCGAGGAGCTGTTGTTTCAGTCCGGCCGGCCGGTCTTATTGTGTCCGGCTGACGCCATGAAGAAGATGCCAGAGCGGGTCGTTGTCGCCTGGAATGGCGGGGCGGAGGCGGCGCGCACTGTCTATGCGGGATTGCCTTTTCTCACTGAGGCTAAAATGGTCAAGCTCTTGACCTTGCATGAGCCTGGCCGCGAAACCGCAACAACGAAAGACATCGCTGCAAGCCTTGGGCTCCATGGGATCGAAACCAGAGAGACTGAGATCGAGCTCGAATCCGGCCAGGATGTGAATGACGTCCTGGTGAAGGAGATCGGCGAGGCTGAACCCGACCTTTTGATCATGGGCGCTTATGCGCATAGCCGTTGGCGCCAGACAGTATTCGGCGGATTTACGAGGTGCATGTTGCGGCACCCGGCGGCGCCGGTTCTGATGATGCGCTAAAGTCAGCTGAATGCGTATGCGATATGTGCGCCAGCGCTCTGCGCCTTTTTGATCATCAAAAAATTTCACCTCTAACTGCTTCCATCGCTTTCGCACAGTCGCCGAGGCGCTATCATAGGCTAAAGTTGCAAAGCGCGTCCCCCGCGCGCTACAGACAGAAAGGCCTGCCCCATGGATTTCGAATATTCCGACCGCTGCAAAGACTATCTCGCCCGGGTTTCGGAGTTTATGGACAAATATGTTTATGAGGGTGATGAAATTTATCACCGTCAGCATACAGAATTCGGGCCCGGCGAAGGGCGCTGGAAGATCCCTCCGATCATTGATGAATTAAAGGAAAAGGCGAAGGCTGAGGGCCTTTGGAACATGTTCCATCCTGATCCGAAATTTGGCCCCGGCCTTTCCAATGCCGACTATGCGCCGATCGCAGAGGTGACGGGACGGTGCCTTATCGCGCCGGAAGTGTTCAACTGCGCTGCGCCCGACACCGGCAATATGGAAGTCCTGTCTCGCTACGGAACGCCGGCGCAGCAGGAACAGTGGCTCATGCCGCTGCTGGACGGCAAAATCCGTTCGGCCTTTTTGATGACCGAGCCTGCGGTTGCGTCCTCCGACGCCACCAACATTGAAACGGACATCACACTCGATGGCGACGAGTACGTGATCAACGGCCGCAAATGGTGGTCGTCCGGCGCCGGCGATCCGCGCTGCAAGATCTATATCGTCATGGGCAAGACTGACAAGTCCGCCGCGCGCCACGTGCAGCAATCGATGATCCTGGTGCCAGCGGATGCGCCCGGCGTTAAGATCGAGCGGCATTTGCCGGTCTTTGGTTATGACGATGCGCCCCACGGCCATATGGAGGTTTTGTTAGATAATGTCCGTGTGCCGAAAGAAAATATCCTGCTGGGCGAAGGGCGCGGTTTTGAAATTGCGCAAGGACGGCTTGGCCCGGGCCGCATCCACCATTGCATGCGCACCATCGGCGCAGCGGAAGTGGCGCTCGAAAAAATGGTCAAGCGTCTGCTCACCCGCGAGGCCTTCGGCAAACCGATCTTTAAACATTCAATCTGGGAACAGCGCGTTGCGGAAGCGCGCATCGACATTGAAATGTCGCGGCTTCTAACGCTCAAAGCCGCCTGGATGATGGATACGGTGGGCAATAAGGTCGCGCAAGGCGAGATCGCGATGATCAAGGTCGCAGCCCCGCGCATGGCGCTCAAAATCATCGATGACGCTATCCAGGCCCATGGCGGCGCCGGCGTGTCATCTGACTTCGGCCTTGCGCAAGTCTATTCCGGCATCCGCACGCTTCGCCTTGCCGACGGGCCCGACGAAGTTCACTGCCGCGCGATCTCGCGCATGGAGTTCAAAAAGCACTCTAATATGGCGTGAGGCGAGCGCCGGCGCTAAAGAATGAATAGCTCAACATCGTATCTGAGTTTAAAGGTCAAGCCCGTGTACAAAACTTTGGTGATTGGGTTTGCCGGTCTAATGGCCGGCTGCCAAGCCTATGCAGAGGCGCCGCGAGGGCCGGAAACGAGCAGTGAAGTCGGGTCGGTTTCGGATGCCGCCGTCGCCAAAGACGCCCGCATCACGGCAATTGAAATGGGCCTCAGCGACCTCAAAGATCGCGGCAAGCCGGATGCTGAGAAATGGTCAATCGAGGAACGTATGGCGGAGCACGGCGTGCCGGGCGCTGGCGTTGCGATCATCGAGAATGGAGAGATCATCTGGGCGCAAGGATATGGCGTCCTTTCCGCCCGCTCAGATGAATTGGTCGATAAGCAGACGGTGTTTTCCGCTGGTTCCATCAGTAAACTGATTAATGCCGCCGTAATCCTGCGGCTTGCTCAGGACGGGCGGCTTGATCTCGACGAAGACGTCAATACTTATCTGACATCATGGAAGGCGCCGGACAACGAATTCACGCGTGCGCGAAAAGTAACGTTGCGGATGCTTTTATCCCACACTTCCGGCTTCAGTCAGCACGGGTTTCCCGATTTTGAGCCCGATGAAGAATTGCCGACAGTTTTACAGACCCTGAACGGGGAACCGCCGGCAAAACATGACGCGGTGGAACTCTTGTTCGAGCCGGGATCAAAAATGAAATATTCCGGCGGCGGCGTAACGGTCAGTCAGCTTGTCGTTGAAGACGTGACTGGCGTGCCTTACGTCGAAGCTGCTCAGAAATATGTATTTGCGCCTTTGGGCATGACGTGCAGCACTTTTGCAAACCCGCTGCCTGCGGAACACGGAAACGTCGCCAAAGCCCACGACAGAAAAGGCCGACCGCGCGCGCTGCCAAGAGGCTATGAGAGCATGCCCGAGATGGCCGCTTCAGGATTGTGGGTCAGCGCCGAAGATATGGCGATCTTTGTGCGCGCGTTACTCCTTGATGATGAGTTTCTGTCTGACGAACTGAGAACAGATATGCTGACGCGCGTTCCTTTGAGCTGGCACGGGCTGGGTCCGCGCCTAAATGGATCGGGCGAAAAGCTCGTTTTCCATCATGGCGGCGCCAACAATAGTTATCAGGCATGGGTTGAGGGACATCCCGCACAGGGCGACGGCATTGTTGTTCTGACAAATGGCGCAGGCGGGCGTTTGCTGGCTTATGAAATCAGAGTGGCGGCGGAAAACGCCTTCGGCTGGTCCATCCACTTTCCGGACGACTTGGACGAGCCAGAATTCTAGGCGCGGCAAGAAATTGCGCCGGCGTCCGAACCGCCTATGATGCGAGGCGGTTTCGAATTCCAAAGGCGGGCGCCATGGAAAATCTTGAGCTTTATCAATTGGTGATTTTGCTTCTCGCGGTCGCCTATGCGGCCTTCCGCGTTGGGCGCGCCACTGCGCCCGGCAATAGCGAAGAAGCGCGAATGCTCGCGCGTGTGAATGCAGAAGACCTGTTCGCTAAACTCCCCGCGGATGCGCAGACCGCGGTCGACGAGCGCATTAGGAACGGTAAAATCATCGAAGCAGTGAAAATCATCAGAGAAAACACCGGCGCCGGCCTTAAAGAATCAAAGCAGGCCGTTGATATGCGCAAAGCCGCCATCGGGCCCCTGTAATCTGCAAATGTGTCGATTGACTGTTGCCTCACACGTCATGTGAGATGTCTATTGTTTTCACGCGACTAGGAGACGTCGATGAGCGATGCATTTTCCGGCCTGCCAGCCGATTATTTCAAGTTCTTCAAAGAGCTCAAAGCCAACAATAATCGCGAATGGTTCAATGACAACAAACCGCGGTTCAGGGAAAGCGTTCAGGAACCGCTTGCTGCGTTTGTTGAAGCTATGGGGCCGCGCCTTAAGAAAATCTCCAAGCATTTTGTCGCCGATCCACGGCTTAATGGCGGCTCGGTCTTTCGCATCTACAAGGACGTGCGGTTTTCGAAAGACAAAACGCCCTACAAAACCCATGGAGGCGTACAGTTTCGCCACGCCCTCGGCAAGGATGCTCATGCGCCGGGGTTTTATGTGCATCTTGATCCCAACGAAATCTTTCACGGCGGCGGGATATGGATGCCGCCGAGCCCTCAGCTTTTGAAAATCCGTGAAGCCATTCGCGACAATGGCGCCAAATGGAAAAAAGCAACAACCGGCGCAGCATTCACGAAGCGCTTTGGCGGCGTCCATGGCAATCAGCTAACGCGGCCGCCGCGCGGGTTCGATGGCGAGCATCCGCAGATCGACGACATCAAACGCAAAAGTTTTTTCGCTATGGCGAACGGCAAACCCGCAGCGGCGAAGAAAGCGACATTCACGAACGACGTTGAAGCCGCCATGAAAGACGTCAAGCCCTTGATGAAGTTCTTGTGCGAAGCCGTCGGCGCGCCGTTTTAACACGCATTAGGACCGCCGTAGCTCACCGCCTCGTCAGCAGATACAATCGCGCGCTCAGGAAAACCGCAGCCGCTGCAAGACTGGCGAGCAATCCATACCAGACGCCGACAGCGCCCAAGGGCGTTGCAAGTCCCAGCCAGGCCGAGACCGGAAAGCCGATCACCCAGTAACTGACAAAGGTCATTACCATTGGTATACGGACGTCTTTAAGGCCGCGCAGCGCCTGATTGGCGGCGACCTGGATAGCGTCAAACAGGGCAAACGCCGCTGCGATTGGCAAAAACGCAGCGACGAGCGCAAGCACCGCAGTATTGCCGGCGTCGCCTGCGTCAAGATAAAGCCCGGCGATGGCGTTTGGTGCAAACATCATCGGTACGGCGGCGAGCATGATCGCTGCAATGCAGGCAAGGATAGAGATGACCGCGGCCCGCCGAACGCCAGCCGCATCGCCCGCGCCGGCTTTGAGACCGACCCGGGTGGCGCCGGCCATGGAAAGGCCGAGCGGGGCCATGAAGGCAAGCGCCGCCACATTAAGCGCTACCTGATAGGCCGCCATCTCGTTGACGCCGATGCGTCCCATCAAGAGCACCGCTGCGTTAAACAGCATCGCTTCGAAAATCATGGTCAGCCCGATCGGCCAGGCAAGCTGTGCAACTTCTTTCAGCCGCGTCCAACAGGGATTGAAAAAGTTCTTGAATAACTCAAAGCGGCGGCTTGCCTTTTCAATTTTGATATAGGCGACCAGCATGAAAAATCCCGTGGCGTGGGAAATCGAAGAGGCGATCCCTGCGCCCACCAGCTCAAGTCTCGGCATCCCCCAATTGCCGTAGATCAACAGCCAGTTGAGGAACGCGTTGAGGATCGTTGTTAAGATGATGAAGACCAAGGGCGCGCGAGTGCGTTCGATGGCGGCGAGAAAGTTCCTGAGCGCCATAATGCCAAGCGCGAAAGGAAGCCCCGGCGCCAGCGCCAGCACGTAAGGTTCGGCGAGCGCTGCTGGGCCCTCGGGTTGGCCGAGCGCCATGGCGATCTCTTCCGTAAAGAAAAAAACCAGGGAGAGCACCGGAATGCCGACGCCGATGGTCCATAGCCCCATACGCACCGAGCGGCGCACATCGTCAGTGTCGTCAGGGTTTGCGCCAAGCGCCTGCGCCACCATGGGCGAGACCGCCATGGCCGGCCCGAAACCAAACAGAAACATGGCGTAGAAAATGACGAGGCCAAGCGAGGCGCCGGCGAGCGCTTCGGGGCCCAGCCGGCCGATCATCAAAACGTCGATGGTGTTGATGGAAAATTGGACGAGCTGGGTCGCGGCCATCGGCAAGCCGATCACCATGAGGGAAGCAAATTCGCGCCGCCACGGCCGATGCGCGCTCGCATCGGCCGTGGCGTATGTGCTCCGGGTTTCCATGCGCTTTTTTCTCCGGCCTGGCGTCAGGCGCGAAGAGCGGGGTTTAAACCGTCGGCGCGCAAAAGTGAATTGAAAACTTTTTGCGCGCCTGCGAGGCCGGCGAGCCGCAAAAACTGCGCCTTCAAGGGTGATATTGTGATGACGCCTCACTGGCTTGTTACGCCCAGCGTCTCCTCCCCCCTGATATGGCTAGGAATGAGGGCAAAGCGTCCTTGTTTGAATGAAAGGTGCTCAAGTGAAGTTTGTAAGTTGTCTAGCCGGCGCCGTCGTTGCGCTGCTTTCGGCGTCAGCGGCGTTCGCGCAGTCGGATGAGGGAGTCTACGTGTCTGGTTTCGTCGGCGGCGCGTTTTTGCAAGATGTGGACTTTGTTAACGAAACCGCGACGGGCGGTCCAATTACCATCAGCCCTGAATATCAATCGAGCGTCTATTTCGGCGGCGCGATTGGATATGCGACGGGCAAGCGCTTCTTCTCCATGTTTCGCCCTCGGATTGAGGCGGAGGTCAGCTACTTCAAGTCTGACATCGAAGGCGGCGCCGCCAATGGCGTTGCGCAGACTTTCAACGGCGATCAGGACACCGTCTTTGTATTGCTGAACTCCTATGCGGACTTGATAACAAGCGACAACCAGCGGTTTAAGCCTTATATCGGCGGCGGCCTTGGCGTCGCGCGGGTGAGCGCCGACGCGACGTATCAGGGAAGCGGCGCAACGGCGCCGTTGTTTGCGCTTTCAGGCGAGGATACGGGCTTCGTCGGCCATGGGGCGATCGGCGCATCCTTCGCTATGACGGAACGGTTGGAACTCTATAGCGAGGCGCGGTATGTCCGCGTTTTTGACGTCGAGCTTGATCGACGCGCAGGCGTTGCCGGCGTGGTAACGCGTGATCTTGAAGATAATTTAAGCGGTTTCACGGTCGCCGGCGGGCTTCGCTGGCGGTTTTGATGGTAGGCTATTTCAAATACCGATTAACAACGGCGCCGCCAGCGGCGTTTGCCGTCAGGCAGTCAAATGTTCCTTCCTCAAGCATTGCTGCAGCGGCGCCAAGCGTTCCGTAGGCGGACCAGGCAAGACCGCCGCCAATAGAAATGCGGGCGGCGCCCGCCGCAGCGAAGTCTTTAAGCGCATGTTTCATTAGCTTTCCACGCAGCAGCACGTTGACCGGTTTGGAAACTTGTTCGCAGACCGCGCGCACAGCGCTCATGTCAGGCAGGCCGGGCGCATAAAGAACATCAGCGCCGGCCGCCTCAAACTGCTGCAGTCGGTTGATGACCGCGTTGAGATCAGTATCGCCATAGAGAAACGCTTCGGCGCGGGCGGTGAGCACAAAGCCGTTGGGCGCAGCGCGCGCGGCATCGACTGCAGCGGCGACTCGATCAACGGCCTTGGACACTTCGAAAACCGGGTTTGCCGCGTTGCCCGTTGAGTCCTCGATGGAGCCGCCAGCAAGACCGGTTTCCGCCGCAAGGCGTATTGTTTCATGGGCGTCCTTTGGCGACGGGCCAAACCCGTTTTCCAGATCAGCGGTGACGGGGATATTCACAGCGGCGGCGATCTCACGGCAATGGGCGAGCGCATCATCACGCGTCACGCCATAATCTTTGCGGCCCTTGGTCAGGGCGAAACCGGAGCTGGTTGTCGCAAGCGCTTTAAAGCCAAGACCTTCAAGAATACGCGCGGAGCCCGCGTCCCACGGGTTGGGAATGATAAAAGGATCGCCCGCCCGGTGTAGGCTAAGGAAGCTTTCGACTTTTTCGCGGGTTTGCATTGTTCTTGCTCCAGAAAAATTTTACAGCGCCAGCGCCTTCGGCGCTTTTTATTGATGCTCGCGGCGCCAAAGGTTCAATTCTCAGAGAGTTTTGACGTCACGCTCCCTTTTTCCGCCACCCGTTTCTTGTGACCATACCGCCTGAGCGGTATGAGCGGCCATCGAAAACTTCTGGCCGACATGCTAAGATTTCCCCGATTGGAAGGCGGTGGTGCAAGTATCCGTTGCAAGCTTCTTGTTTATTGTATTGCTCGCCACGGCTCCTCCGGCACTGGCGGGCCGCGTCTCGTCTGATGAAATATCAGAGGACTTTCTCAGCGCATGCGATGATCAGGCCATGCCGTTTGGCGCTTATGACGGCGAGATCGCGGCGGCCGTTACGTCGCTGACCGCGATGGGCGTATTTGCGGAGGAAGATTTTCGCGATGTGAAAATCGGCTTTTGCGACTTGAGCAGCGTTGGCGGGCCCGTGGCGACAATCTCGTGTGCGGGCGACACGATATTACTGGATGCTGGATACGCAGCGAAAGATCAGCACTTTGTCTTAAAGGCGACATTAGCCCATGAAATGAAGCATTACTTCCAACATCGGAAACTAAAAGCAGAGTTTGGAGAAGGATACTGTCTCAGTGATCAGTATGGTGCGGATAAGACCTGGATGGAAGTAGAAGCTGATGCATTTGGTGAAGAGGTGGCGGCGCTCTTTTATCTCGGGCGCAGTATTGAAGTCAGAAATGAATGCCCTACCGCAATCTCCTTTTATCTGGAGGCGGACTATCCAATAATGGCTCAAAAGGGTCCGCGTACCTTCACGACTGCGCCGCCCGGATCAACCGTTTTGTCGCCCGAGCGCGCGCTGACGCGTTCTTTCTTGATCTATGCAGAAACCCAACAACCGCATGACGGCGCAAAAAAAGTCTGGGGCAACGCTGCTTCGGTGCAAAAAAGAAAGATCGACGGCGCCATTTATGGGATGACAACCATCACAGCGCCGAACCCTCGCCGATCAACGGGCCCGTTTCAATTGACGCTGAATTGCAAACCGCAGCAGTAGCGCATAGGCCGCTGGTACGCCTACGCGCCATCTTAATCCGTCACTGCATCATGCCACGCTTTAAATCTTCCGCCGCCTAAGACTTGCGCCTGGATTTGCGCCATGGCGGCGTTTGCAGCGGTCATGGCGTCGCTGCGCGGATGCACCGGCCGGCGCAAAGGACGCTTACCTGAGGGGAGCGCCATGATTTCCGCAATGGCGTGGGGCACGTCCATGGGATCGGTGGAGTATTCGCCGGTAAAAATACCGCGTGCGCCTTCGATATGGGCCGCATATGCGGCTTTCCGCTCGTCATCGAGACGATCCGTCAGCGCATTCACGTAGCGAACGCCGTTTTCCCAGATCTTTGTCGGATAGCCGCCGGGCTGGATGATGGTGACCTCAACGCCAAACGGCGCGAGCTCGTAGGCCATCGTTTCGAACATGGCTTCGACGCCGAATTTGGTTGCGCAATACATGCCGATATTGGGGATCAAAATACGTCCCAATTGCGAAGAGACGTTGAACACCAGACCTTCTCCGGCGCCGCGCATTTTTGGCAATACTGCGCGGGCCATGCGCAAATAGCCGTAAAGGTTCGTGTCGAAAATGAGCTGCGTCGCCTCCATGTCATTGATCTCGATGGGGCCGGCGAGGCCGATGCCCGCATTGTTCACAAGCACATCAAGAGCGCCGCCAGCGATTTCTTCTGCTTGAGCAACGCCGCTTTCGACTTGCGCATCATTGGTGACGTCGATTTCAACAGTCGTGAGATTGAGATTTTCGTTTTCAGCGATGGAAGCAAGTTCCTGCGCTTCAGGGCGCGCACCGCCTTTTAGGTTGCGCATGGAGGCGATCACCGTGGCCCCAAGGCGCGCGAGATGTAAGGCCGTCAATCGTCCGAAGCCGGAGCTTGTACCGGTAATCAAGACGGACTTCCCTGAAAAATCGGGGACAGGCGTTTCTTGCGCTGCCGCTCTCGGGGCAAAGCTTGCGGCGGCGAGAAGCGATGCGCCGCCAAGCAGCGTGCGGCGATTGGGATGAAATGTCTGCGATGGCATTTACGGTGTGTTCCTTTTGTTCAAGTCCCCGTCCTTGCCGCACGGTAATACAGATCAAGCCTCTTGTCAGGATTACGCCGTTGCATAGCGCAAAAGCAAAACGCCTTCCCGGTTTGTCTCGGGAAGGCGTTTTTTTTGCCTGCTAAATCCTATCAGCGTTGGGACTGCTTAAAGGCTTTTAAGCGCCCGGCTGCGGTTCGATTGTCTTCGGCGCGCGCGCTTCGCGGTCGAGGTTCTTCATGGCCTTTTGCAGCTTTTCAAAGGCGCGCACTTCGATCTGGCGCACCCGCTCGCGGGAGACGTTGTAGACCTGAGACAACTCTTCCAGCGTTGACGGATTATCTTTAAGACGCCGCTCGGTCAGAATGTGCTGCTCGCGCTCGTTAAGTGTCGCCAGCGCTTGTTCCAGAAGCCCCATGCGCATGTCATGCTCGTCCTCATGGGCGAGCTTGACCTCAGGGTTGACCGCGTCTTCGTCGACCAGCCAGTCCTGCCATTCGCCGCCGCCATCGGCGTCCTTGCCCATGGGCGCATTCAGCGATGCTTCGCCGCCGGACATGCGGCGGTTCATGGAAATAACGTCTTCGTGCGTCACGCCAAGCTTGGTGGCGATGTGTTCTACTTGATCCGGATGCAGATCGCCTTCGTCGACAGCGTCGATCTGGCCTTTGATTTTGCGCAAGTTAAAGAACAGTTTTTTCTGCGCCGCCGTGGTGCCAATTTTCACAAGGCTCCAGGACCTGAGGATATATTCCTGGATCGACGCCCTAATCCACCACATGGCGTACGTGGCGAGGCGGAAGCCTTTTTCCGGGTCAAACCTTTTGACAGCTTGCATCAGCCCGACATTGCCTTCGGAAATCACTTCGCCGATGGGCAAGCCATAGCCGCGATAGCCCATGGCGATTTTGGCCACCAGGCGCAGATGCGAATTAACGAGTTGTTCCGCCGCTTCAGGATCCTGATGCTCCGTAAAGCGCTTGGCGAGCATGTACTCTTCTTCCTTTTCGAGCATCGGAAACTTCCGGATTTCGGCCAGGTAGCGCGACAGGCTCCCTTCAGGGGTCAGGGCGGCGGTGGTTGTGACGGCGTTCGCCATACGACAGAACTCTCTCTTTGGCGCGCTTCGGTGGGAAACGCGGGGGGTGAACGGGTCCGATTTGCTGAAATCCCCGGAATCGCGCCTCTCAAGGGCGCTTTGGACCCTATGTAGGTATTATACGGTCCAAATCCAAGAACCGATCGTTATTGCTTCTTAACAGCCTATTTCGCCGAAATTTGGGCGAAATTCCAATAAATTAGCGCTCTCGGCCAGGCACATGCGCGTGATCGGCGAGCTTCAGCAGGCGGGACAGAGGGGAAATCACTCCGCTGCGATCGGGCAATTTGCATCTTCAGGCGTTTGCCAGCCCGCGCCTTCTTCGCCCGTCATAAGGATCGACAAGACGTTGCGCATGGCTGCGGAGGTGTTGGGGGCGTGAAAGGAATTTGTGAAAATTATCACCGTCGTTTTTGAGGCGGGCGCAAACCCGAAAACGGCCTGGGCGCCGGGCGTCAGCCCTGAGTGCCAGATGATCTCCTCGCCGCATAGGGAACGCACATTAAAGCCCAAGCCGTATTGCGTCGGGGTTCCGTCCGGCAAAGGCTCGGCGGTCCACGCCTCATCGATCATGTCGTAAGAGATGATTTCCCCCGCGACCAGCATGCTTAGCCACTGATAAAATCCGTTTAGGGAGGAAATCAAAGCGCCTGCGGCACTCACATGAGACAGGTCGATGTCGGCGGCGTTGATGAACCTTTCTTCGCGAAAGTCATAAAACTCAGCGCGACGGGGAATGATGGCGTCGTGTTCGGCATAATGGGCGTTTGCGACGCCAAGTCTGCCGAACACTTCATTGTTTGCGTAGTCTTTGAAGTTTTGGCCTGTTGCTTTTTCAATCACATGTGCGACGACGACATAGTTGAAATTCACATATTCATAGCGCTGCCCCGGCTGGAATGTGATCGGCTTGTCTTCTTCGAGTGCAATAATTTGATCGGTCGTCATGGGGAACCAGATGAATTCAAGAAGCGCCGGGTTCCAGGCGTGTTCCGCAAGGCCGGAGCGGTGGCTCATGAGTTGGCGCAGGGTCACAGCGCCTATCTGGCGCGGCAGGTCCGGCGCATAGGCCGATACCGCAACGTCAAGGTTGAGCATGCCCTTTTCTACCAGCTCAAGCACGGCGACGGCGGTAATAGTCTTGGATATGGAGCCGAGGCGAAAGACCGTATTGGCGTCAATGGGTACGTTCCATTCGATGTCCGCAAGACCGACAACGCCGGATTCAAAATATTCATCCTTGCGGCTGATGATAAAGGCGGCGCCGGGGCCACCGGTATCATATCGGTCGGTAAGATAGCGCATCGCTTTTGCAATGCGCTCGGACTGCACGGTCGGCGCCTCAGCCGGCGTTGCGTTGGTGATGCAGCCCGACAGCAGAGCACCGAATGCAAGGCCGGCGACAGAAAGAACAGACTTAAGCAGCATCGCCAGCGCCTTTCAGGTCAATTTTGTTTTCATACTCGGGGATTGCGTCGCAAATTCGGGCAAGCAGCGGCCGCGTGCGCAACGCTTTTTCCAGCTTCAGCACGCCGTCGCTTAAGTCGACGCCGATTTCTTTCCAAAGCTTTGCGTAGACTTTTTCAAAGTCGGCAATCATTGCGACCGCCTCAGCAACTTCTTTTTTGCGTTTGGGCGCAATCGAGAAGAGGCGCTTTCGTCCGTCATCGGAAGATAATGAAGAAACAACGTAGCTGTCTTTTTGCAGTTTCTTGAGGCGCGATTCGACGAGTTGCCTTGAAAACCCCGTGATATTCGCAAGGTCTGTCGATGTGCATTGGCCGTTTTCATAAAGCGCGGTGGCGATGGAAATGAGGCGCGCGTCGAGCGCGATGCCCGTGAGCCAAAAGGCGTCGCGTCCCTGTTCGCCAATCAGCTCAGAAGCGCGTTTGATTTGAAGTCCGAAGATTTTTGACGTGATGTTGCTCATGATATAATCCAATTTGCGCAAAAATTTGCATAAATAGTTGAGCAAGTCAAACGCCAGCATACCGGGAGTAGGACTTTGTTGCGCTAAAGGCTCTCGAGCGCCGCTTTGAGGCGTTGAAAATCTTCCGGCGGCTCGGCTTCGAAGCGCAAAACCTCGCCGCTGATTGGATGCTTAAACCCAAGCACCCGGGCGTGCAGCGCCTGACGGCGGAATTTTTTTAAAATGGCAATCGCAGCATCCGCGGCCTCATCGCCGGGTTTCAATCCGGCAAGGCCGGGCCCGCGGCCATAAACAGGATCGCCTAAAAGCGGATGACCGATATGCGCCATATGCGCCCTGATCTGGTGCGTGCGTCCTGTCTCAAGGCGGCATTCCATGTGCGCCGCCAGCGCATCGCCGGAAAGCTTGGCGCGCGCGCGCCCATAAGCTTCGATCACCTTGTAATGGGTGACAGCGTGGCGGGCGTCCTCGCGGATTGCTTCATCGACCACCGCCATTTTCTTTCTGTCTCCGGGTGCGCGCGCCAGCGCCGCGTCGATGGTTCCAAAACCTGGTCTTGGGCTGCCAACGCAAATTGCTTCGTAAACGCGCTCGATCGCATGGGCGGAAAACGCTTTTGTCAGTCCAAGATGCGCAGCGTCATGTTTTGCAGCGACAAGAAGACCGCTCGTTTCCTTGTCGAGTCGATGCACGACGCCGGGCCGCGCGACACCGCCAATGCCGGAGAGCGAGTCTGCGCAATGGGCGATGAGCGCGTTAACCAAGGTGCCGGTCCAATTGCCGGCGGCGGGATGCACCACCATGCCGGCGGGCTTGTTAACAACGATGAGGTCGTCGTCTTCGTAAATGACCGCAAGGGGGATATCTTCACCCTTGGGCGTCGGATCCTCGACCGGCGGCGTTGTTAACTCATAAGTCTCGCCGGCCTTTATTTTCCAAGACGGATCATTAAATTCAGCCCCGTCGCGGGTCAGGGCCCCGCCCTCGATGAGCGCTTTAAGTCTGGTGCGCGTTAGGCCCGGGATTTGCACTGACAACCATTTATCAAGCCTTGCGCCTGCATGATCAGGGTCGATTTCGAAGGCGAAGGAAGCGCCGTTCGTCGGTTCCGGGTTGAGGGGAGCGGGGTCTCGGGTCATAAGCCTTGTTGGTTGATGGGCCCGGTTTAGCGACGGGAATCCCCAAGTCAAACCCGATGGGTGGGATGTGACGCGGATAGGAGGAGGTCAGCAATGGCTGACAGGGATACGGAAAACCGTGAAGAACTAGCGGCGGGCGAGGGCGACGCCAATACATTTGCGTCTGTCGGCGGCATGATCGGCACGCGTAATTTGCTGATCATCATCATCACTATGCCGCTGGTGTTCCTGGCGGCGGTGGCGATGATCATCACGATTTTCGGCAGCCCGCTTGAAGACAATAAGGGCGCGACCCGCGCCGGCGAAACGGTGCGCTCAACGGCGGTTGAAAGTGAAGAGGCGGCTTCGGCCCAAGGTCGCCGCACGGTGCTGGTAACGCCTGCGTCAACCGGCGTCGCTTCTGCCGGCATCGCTTTGCCGGAGAACATGGCCGCCGGCGCGATCTCCCTTGACGGCGATCGGCTTGCGGTCCGGATTGACGGCGAAGACGGCGCGTCGGTTGTCATTTACGACCTCGTCCAAGGCGCTGTGGTTCAGACAATACCGATTGTTGAAATCACTGATGTCGCGGAAACCGCGCAGCAAATACGGACGACGGCGGTTGCGGCGCAAGAGCCTGCCGAGACGGCCACGCAAATCGCGGAAACGGCGCCCCTAGAAAAACCGCAGGCGGACAAAATCGAGAACATTACGGCGACGGATAGTGATGAAAGCGTAACGCCGCAGTCAGCTGCGCTGACCGATCAGCCGGGCGTCACGCTCGCAGCTCCCGGCGCCGCGCCGGAAGAGCCGATTATTCTCTTTCGGGTTTCCGATCTTGAGGACGGCGAGTTGGTGGATGATCCGCGGCCGCTTTCGGAAGTGCCCGTGCCGACGCCCAGCATTGGCGCGCGCCGCACGCGCTTTGTGACCTCGCCGGAATAGCCTAGAGCGCAGCAGGCATCTTTTGTCGGAACGCTTCATCCGGCATCGGCCCGGAAAGCGCGCCCATATTTTCGAGCATATGATCCACCCGCCGCGTCGCCGGGATGGCGGCGGTGATCGCCGGATGCGAAATGATGAACTTCAACAAATATTGCGCCCAGTTTTGCGCGCCAATCTCTGCGGCGTTACCGGGCAGGGGCTTTCTGTTGACAGCATTGATAAGCGCGCCTTCGCGGAACGGCCGGTTGGCGATGACGGCGACACCGCGCTCAAGCGCCAACGGCAACAGGCGGTTTTCCGCCTCGCGATCGGCAAGATTATACGTGATCTGAATAAAATCGATCGGGTGCTCGCGCATGATGGTTTCGATCTCGCCATAGCGCAGCCCCGCATAACTGGTCACGCCTACATAGCGCAGGCGCCCCTCGTCTTTCATGGCGAACAGCGTTTCAAGATGTGCGCGCCAGTCGCGCAAGTTATGAACCTGCAACAAGTCAAAGCGATCAATGCCCCATCGCGACGCTGACTGAGCAATCTGCGGCGGGCCGTTGTTCCGGCCATTGATCCAGACTTTGTCTGCGGAAAAGGTATCGGGCCGGTTAAGACGCGACAGCGCCTCGCCGACAACCCTCTGGCTCGAGCCATACATGGGCGACGAATCGATGACGCGTCCGCCAAGGGCAAAAAAGGTTCTTAACACATCCGTACGCTGCCTGATGGCCGCCGCATCGCCGCCCACGTCAAAAGTGAGCCAGGTGCCCATGCCGATGGCGGGGATTTTTTCTCCGGAGGACGGAATTGTTTTGAAAACCTTGTCTTCCCTGGCGCGCGCAATTGACGGCGCCAAAATAGCAGCGCCCGACGCCGCGATAATGTCTCGCCTGTTCATTCCGTTGCGCATGTCCGAACCCTCCGCACATATGCTACCTTCTTTTCTGCGGAGGGTTTTCTCAGACTCGACGAACCGTATTCTTCTTGCGGCAAGCTGCGCCCAAAGCTAAAGCGCGGCCTCATAAGCGCCGAGCACGCCCTCCCATCCTTGATTATATTTCCCGCGCCATTCAGCGCCCTCGGGCCGTGTTTCCCAGCCGCGGTGAATGAGCGTCATGGCGCAGCGATCATCGCCTGCCGGTTCGAAGAGAACTTCGACTTCCGTTGCGCGGTCGGGTTTCTCAAGGACCCAAGAAAACACCAGTCGTGAATAAGGATCGTAGACTTTGACAATGCCCCACTCGCGTTTCTTCCCGTCAATGTCGGTTTCGTAAACGCGGCCGCCTTGCTTGCCTTCGAACGTAACAGACTTGGCGCGCGCTTCGCTAAGGGAATGGCTTTTAATCGGCCACCACAAGTGAATATTCTCCGTAAAGTGATGAAACGCCTTTTCCGGCGAGACATTAAGGTCGCGTTGCTTTTCAATCGGGCTTAAATCTTCCGTCATCCATCTCCTCCTTCTACGGAGCGTTTGAAGATATCGAGCGCTTCATCCCAGAAGCGGTCAAAGTAATCACGAAGCTCGGCAAGGCCTTGGCTGTCGATGGCGTAAACGCGCTTTGTGCCGTCGCGGGTTTCGGTAACCAGCGCTGCATCTTTCAACACCCGCAAATGTTGCGAGACGGCGGGCCGCGACACCGGCAGGCCGGCGGCGATCTCGCCAACACTCGCGGCGCCCTTGGCGAGGCGTTCAAACACCGCCCGTCTTGTGGGCGGCGCTAAAGCTTCGAGTTTTTCTCCGTAAGTCATCGCTTACGTATTGCAGGCTAATTTTGGTAAGTCAAGGCTTACGCTTTGTTTCGCGCCGCGCTGACAGCATTCTTTGCCGTTCTGTTTTAGTCCTCGAAAGCAACAGCCTACCTTCATTCGGCGACGCTGGTCGTCAGCGCGGGCTTGGGTTGGCGTCTATGCACACTGCGCCGACTTCGACGCCGCCCAAGCTCCCGCCTTGACATTCTTGCCATATCACTTTATTTTTTAAAGTAGTTTGCAACGACTCACACTCACAAGGAGAGGTTTGACAACCTGACATGACTGCCATGACCGACGATCTCAGAGACGATCTCGCTTACGTAAAAGCGCTTGCCGAGGAAGGCCGCGATACGCCCCTAGTGAACGGCGCATTTTACGTCTTATGGGGCGGATTGATGTCCGCCGCTGCGCTTATTGTTTATGTGGACAATGTCGGCTTGATCAATCTTGGCGCCGCGGGCGGTTTGCCCCCTTGGCTCACCGCTTTCGTTATTGGCTGGGCGGGGTCGATGGTGATCGGCCGCAAGACCCACAGCAAACCGGGAGCGATGACCATCGGCAATCGCACGGCGGCGTCGGTCTGGTTCGCAGTCGGACTATTCATTAGTGCATTCTGGATCACCTTAATGATTGTGCATGACAACTTCACCGCTCTGGGCGTGCCCCCCTATTTTCTCTTCAGTTTGGTGTTTCCGATTGCGTTCGGTTTGTTTGGCGTAGCATTCTTCGCGACGGCGACAGCGGCGCGCGCAAACTGGCTGCGCTATGTGGCGTTTCTCGCCTGGGCGTTTTCGATCATAACGCTGGTGCTGGCGGCGAGCGTGCATCAAATGTTGGCGGCGGCGATCGGCGTATTCGCATGTTCGGTGGTTCCCGGGTTTATTCTGATGCGGAGCGAACCGTCGGAGATTGTTTAGGTCCGATGGCGAAAAAGCCTTCTCAAACCCCGTCAGAAGACGTCTCCGCCGGCTATGATTACCGGGAAATCGACGACGTCATCCATGGGCGCGTGCGCCTGGCGGCGATGGCGTATTTGTCCGGCGCAGGCGCTGCGGATTTTACGTTATTGCGGAAGAAGGTCGGCGTGACCGACGGCAATTTATCGGTGCATATCCGCAAGCTGGAAGAAGCGGGATATATCGAGGTCGAAAAGAAATTCGCCGACCGGCGGCCCCAAACCATCTGTCATCTGACCAAAAAGGGCCGCGAAGCGTGGATCGCTTACATCGCCCGCATGGAAGCCTTGCTGCGGCCGGAAGCTGCGGAGTAATGTTTCAGACTCGGACCGGCTGCCGCGGGCGCCGAACAATGTCAGCAAAGCGATGCTCGCAAATCTGCATTAATGTATTAATACGTTGACGCAATCGTCCTTCACGGTGTTCAGCCGCAGGCGCGAAGGCGTTGTCTTAGCCGTCTGACTTGGGCGCATCCTTCGAGTTCGAAGCCGCAATCGAGCGAAGCGTTAAATCGCGCAAGGTAACGATGCCGATGACAGACCCCTTGTCCAAAACAAGCGCGCGCGTCAGGCGAAACCGCATCAAAAGGCGCACCGCGTATTTGATGTTCATGCCGGCGTCAACAGTGACCGCCGGTTTTGACATGATCTCATAAACATTGACGCGCTCGGGCGCGCGGTTACGGCTGACCACATGTTCTGCGATGTCATGAACCGCGAGCAACCCGTACTCGTCGCCTTCATTGCGGCGGTCGATGACCAGGGAGCTAAAGCCCTTTTCGCGCAACAGCTCGACGGCCTGCGCGACCGTGGCGAGCCCGTCGATGACAATCGGGTTGGGCGTCATAACATCGCGTACGGCTGTGTAAGGTTGCTGGCTCATATCTCATCCTCGATTTCCCGCTGAATGTTTTCAATCTGTGTTGAAAGGCCGACAGCGTCTTCAATGTCTATCTGAAAGGCGACGCCAGAGCCCGGCGCTTCGTCGAACTCGCCGGCGCTTGCAATCGCCTCCAGGATCCGGCGGCTCAAATGTTGCTCGACAAGGAACAGAACAACGTCACGCTGTCCTTCCAAGGTCAGTCCAAAGAATGTTTTCTTTGGGTTAAGGCCTTCGCCGCGCGCTGCGGTGATGGTCGTTGAGCCTGTGGCACCTTCGCGGCGGCCGGCGTCAATAATCGCTTCGGTCTTCTCGTCTGTGACGAGGACAATAATCAGTTTGAATTTCACGGAACGTCTCCTTCCGTTTTGCCGCGCGCTGTATTTTTGCTCTGCCACTTCATCCAGGCGCGCGATCCTTGAGCATAGCCCATGACCGTGATCATGGGAAAAAGGCTGGCGAGAGCAATGAGGCCGAAACCGTCGAGAAGGGCGCTGCGTCCGGGCACCGTCGACGCTAACCCGAGCCCAAGCGCTGTTACCAGCGGCACCGTCACCGTCGATGTGGTAACGCCGCCGGAGTCATAGGCAAGCGGAATAATTTCCTTTGGCGCAAACATCGTTTGCACGATCACGATGAGATAACCGACCATCATGTAAATATGCAGGGGCGTGCCGGTGACGATGCGGAAGGCGCCGAGCGCAATCGAAGCGGCGACGCCGACAGCGACGGCGATGCGAAGCGCGAATGCTTTGACCGAACCGCCGGAGGCTTCATCGGCCTTGAGCGAGACGGCGATCAGCGATGGTTCGGCGATGGTCGTTGAAAAGCCGATCGCTGCGGCGAAGATGTAGACCCAATAATAGCGCGTCCAGTCAACGCCGCCCGCCGCTTGCGCGCCCGTTTCGCCATAAACGAAGGCCGGGTCCGTGAGCTGCTGCGCCATGGTTTCGCCGAGCGGAAAGAGCGCTTTTTCAAGACCCACCAGAAAAAGGGCGAGCCCGATCAGCACATAAACGAAACCGACCAGCACTTTTTTGAGATGGGGAATCGGCTGACGCAGCACCGCCAGCTGAAAAAACGCAAGAAGAATGGCGATGGGCGCCACATCTCGTATCGTCGTAAGAAATACGCCGAGAATATTGATCAGCTCGCCCATCACACCACCATGCCGTAGACGAGAACAAACAGGATTGGCGTCAGGCTGGCGAAGGCGATGAGGCCAAAACCGTCGATCAAGGGATTGCGCCCTTTGATCACGGTTGAAAGCCCAATGCCGAGCGCCGTCACAAGCGGCACGGTGATGGTCGAGGTGGTGACGCCGCCGGAATCATAGGCAATGCCGATGATTTCGCGCGGCGCAAATTGCGTAAGCGCCACGATCAGGCAATAGCCGACTATGATGAACCACTGGATAGGCCAGCCGAGCATGATGCGCAAAACGCCGATGATCAGCGAAACGCCAACAGAAACCGCAACAGTGTATCGAAGGCCAAGCGCATAGGCGGCTTCCGCACTCGGGTCGGGGGGCAAGCCGGAGGCGGCGCTTCTCGCCGCTATTTTGATTTCAGCGGCCTCGCCGGCGACGGCGATCAGCGCGGGCTCGGCGATTGTCGTGCCGAAGCCAAGGGCGAAAGCAAAGGCGATGAGCCACCATGCGCTTCCCTTCTTGGCGAAAGCGCCGGCCATGGATTCGCCAATCGGAAAGAGACCGATCTCAAGACCGCGAATAAACAAGGTAAGGCCCAACAGCACCGCCGCCAGTCCAAACACGACATTTGTAAGATCGGGAAAAGGCTGGCGCAGGACGACGACTTGGAAAAAGGCGACAACCCCGACAATGGGCGCAAGATCGCGCATGCTGTTACGGAGGAGGCGCGTAAATTCCTGAGCGGCGTCAGGCAAGGCAGGCAGTTTATCGGTCAGGCGCGCAAGGTTGGGCATCGCTGCGACACTATGCGGGTGTTTTATTGGCCGAAAAAGTACCTTGCGTCATTGACGCCCAAGAATTTTTTTTGACGAAACATCCCGTTGTGTTTCTTGTGCAATTGGCGAGCAAATCAAGGGCGGCCGCTTAACGCTGAATCATGTCACTTCCGGCTCGACAAGAGCCGCGCCACCAGCCAGATCGGCACGACGACTGCGGCGCCGATGACAAGGTAAGTTGCAAGATTGAGTGCGATCTCGCCGAAGCTCTCGCCGATGGCGGAAAGCAGGTCTTTGACGCCGTCAAAAATCCCGCGCCAGAATTCCTGGGGGCCAAGCCCCAAAAAGGAAAAGATTGCGCCGACAATGATGCTGGCGATGATCAGTTGGATGACGGTGCGCGTTGCGCTTTTCCCGAAAAACCGGGACTTTACTTCATTGTGCGCGTCAAGTTTGTCGTCCGTCATGCAAGCGGTTCCTTTGGCGACCGGGCGTAGTCTACAGGGAGCGCCTTGCCGGATCAACGCGGGGTTTGTAGCGCGTCCAAGTATTACGGGCGATAGCCGTTGGTCAGCTGCATTTGTGAAAGTGCGCTGCCCGAGCGGCTGCGGGCCTTTTCTTCGTTCCTACAGGTTGAAAGTTGAACGACAAAATGCAAGCTGATTCTTCCGTTGGCGTAGCTTCCAAACGGCTCGCTTAGCTGCGCCACTTTAGCGATCTACAGTGTGCATTGTGTCAATTACTTAGCAGCATAATATTATAGCTAGGGTACAGATAGTGCCAAATTGACTACAGTTACAAGATTTTATTGTTTTCTCACTTTTTCAATCAGCAATGTGTTGTAGACGGAGCATTCCCTTAGAAAGGGAAAAACAAACAGACGCAACATCCATTCTGATGTAGGGCTGCTGCCTTGGCGGTCTTCAGTGCTATTGACCGCATCCCTTGAAGAAAATACTCTTAAATTTCGCCTTTCGTATTACGGGATATAGATATGCCTTGTGTTTTCAGCCGATTTCTTTTCATTCTGATATTGCTCACTTCACCCAGTGCAGTTCATGCCGCCATTGTTTCATTTAGTTTTGAGGCGGAACAAAGGCGACAGTTTTCTACGCCGATTCCTGGAACGACGGCTGATGAGTTATTTAATTCAGCGTCTGTATCTGGTGCCTTTAGCTTTAACGACTCAGTAGCACCTTCGGCATCGGACGGCTTAACGTTTGCCGATTACCCAACTGGGTTCCTAGTCATCAACGAATCGTCAGTTTTCGATGCGGCGAGGTTCGAGATTACGACTACGGTCAATGATGAGTTGAACTTCTTTAGATTAGTCGGTCGTGATCCGCGTGATGCATCGGGTACACAGGAAGTTTTCTCATTGCTTTTCTCCGGCACAACATCAATTTCATCGATAGCTCTTCCGACAAATTTGTCTCTAACTGATTTTGTACTCGCGGTATTGACGGTTAGCTCCAATAACACCTTGACAGGCGAATCCGGGCTTGTGGGGTTCGACTTCACTAAATTGGAACGAGCCTCCACGCCAAATGAGGTGCCGCTTCCAAGCTCGTCGATATTGATGTTATTTGGAGTAATTGCACTTTCCAGATTTTTCAAACCAAAACGACAATTAAGCGCAGCATAACGAGGTTCGAGGTCCAACCAGTAATCACTGTTCCCAAGCAACAATGATGTAGGAAAACCCATCCGTCATCGACATAAGGCGCATAGAGCAAGTAAAATTTTGAAACGGCGTTTCGAATGGTGTCCGCAAACATGGTTAATTCAGTACACGTAATAGGGGAAAAATTCCCGGTAAACGGGAAAATCGACCGGAATCCCGCATTCGGGGGATAGATATCCTACACCCCTCAAGCCGGGTTTAAGCTTCAGCCAAATCGAATTTTCTTGAGTTGGAGCTTTTCATGGATCAATCCCCAAGGCTTTTCCTTTCTTATGTGATGCCCGCTCAGGCGCAAAAGCATGTCACGGTGAATGAAACCTTCCGCCGGCTTGATGCGCTTGTTCAGCTTTCCGTTCGCTCACGGACGACTGGCGCAGAGCCCGTATCGCCGTTGGACGGCGACGCTTACATATTGCCGGCTGGCGCTACTGGTGCGACTTGGGACAATTACAGCCAAAACAACATCGCCGCCTATCAAGACGGCGCCTGGGTTGAAATTACGAGCGGCGAAGGCATGCGCGCCTGGGTCGCGGACGAAGGAAAGCTCGCCGCGTTTGACGGCGCAATGTGGTCCGACATTTCAGGAGGCGGGGGCGGCGGGGTCAGTGAAACCGCCAATAAGTTTGGCATAAACACGACGGCGGATGTAACGAACCGTCTTTCCGTAAAATCAGATGCGGTGCTGTTCAGCCATGACGACGTAACGCCGGGCAATGATGATTGTCTGATTAAGGTGAACAAGAAGGCGGCAAGCGATACTGCTTCCGCAATTTTTCAAACAGCATTTTCCGGCCGCGCTGAATGTGGCCTTACAGGGGATGATGATTTTCATGTGAAAGTAAGTGCGAATGGATCAAGTTGGACCGATGCGATTTTCGTCGATAAGGATAACGGGTATGTCGGCATAGGCGGGACATCTGCTGCGCAAGTGCTGGAAGTTCATGACGGACAAATAGGGATTAAGGACAACACGCCCGGATTTTGGCTCTCTGAAACTGACGGTTCAAATGATGCTTATATTGTTCTTGATGGCGGGCAATTGCAGTTTCAAACCAGAGGTAGCAGTTATGGCAGTTATGTAGATCGTCAAATTGCAATTGATCTTACAAACGGGGTAAAAATCGGTGCGCCAACGGGCTCCTACAAAGGTACAGGAACGCTTAACGCACAAGCAGTTTATGATGATAATTCGCTGCTTAGCTGCTATGTATTCGATCAGGCATTGGACGGAAGCATCGACGCCGCAAAGTGGGATGCGCGCGTTCCCGACAGGCGAATTGAAACCGACCCGGAAAAAGGCGGCGGAGTTCGTATTGAAGTCCGAGATCATGCACCCATGCGAAAATTCGCAAACCGCATCGGGACCGTTCATGATCCGCTTACCCTGGACGGATATGCAAAGCACTGGAAGGAAAAACGCCACCTGACGGCGATGCCGAATGAGGCGACTTTTGATCCTGAAGCAGGGCTTGCGACCGGCGAGTGGATCCAGCGGCTTGTTGAAACAGTAGAAATTCAGGCAGTGTTAATTGAGGCGCTGAACAAGCGTCTTAAGAAATTAGAACGTTCGTCCTCAAAAGCGAGGCGGCATAACGTTATCTAAGCTGGCTTGAAGACAAGCGCGACACCATTGTTGCAATAGCGCAGACCCGTGGGCGCGGGCCCGTCCTTGAAGACGTGACCCTGATGGCCGCCGCAGCGCGCACAATGATATTCCGTACGCGGGACGATGAGTTTAAAGTCCCTTTTTGTCCCAAGCGCGCCGGGGATGTGATCGAAGAAGCTCGGCCATCCGGTGCCGGAATCGAATTTCGTTTCCGAGGAAAACAACTCAAAGCCGCAGCCGGCGCAAGCGAAGATCCCGTCGCGATATTCCTTGTCGAGCGGGCTTGTGCCGGCGCGTTCCGTCGCTTCCTTGCGCAAGACGGCATAAGCCTCGGGCGAAAGGCGTTCCTTCCATTCCTTTTCCGACAATTGCCATTTGTCATAGTCGGGAATGGCCGCAGGGTCCGGATTATCGTTCGCCATCGTTTTGTCCCTTGTTGCATTCACCGCAACCACCCCCGCCGAACCTATAAGGCCGAGGGAAAGACTGCGCCTTGTTAATTGAAAGTTCTTCAAACCGGTCATTGGTAACGCCTTGTGACACGCTGGTAGCCATTTGCTGAAGAACGTAGCGACCCGCACCGTCAGATCAAGCGGACAATTGTTTCTGCAAGCGGCGCGAGCAGCAGTAAAAGCCCCGCTTCCCGGTTGGATTTAAAAAGGATCAAGCAATTGTGAGCGTTGGTGATGTCGAGCTTTCGAATTTGCAGAGCGAAATGCGCCGCCGCCGGTATGAGGGCAAGATAGTAAACGAAGCCAAAACCTGCGGCCAATCCGGCGATAGTGAACAGCACGATGGCAGTCGTATAAAAACCGATCATCCATTTCGGCGTTGTATTCCCAAATTTCAGCGCTGTCGACTTGACGCCAATCAACGCATCATCTTCCGTATCCTGATGAGCATAGATCGTGTCATAGCCGAGCGTCCAGAAGAAGCCGGCGGCGTAAAGGATGACCGCTGGCGTGCTCAAGCCCCCCGCCGCCGCGGCATATGCGACCAGAACGCCCCAGTTGAACGTGAGGCCAAGCCAGGCTTGCGGCCAATAGGTGACGCGTTTCATGAAGGGATAGGCGGCGATCAGCGCGAGCGAACTGACGCCGACAACAATGGCGTAGAGATTAAACTGCAGCAGCACCGCAAGGCCGATAAGGCAAAGCCCCACGAGCAGCGTCCAGGCCTCGCCGATGCTCACTTCGCCGGCGGGGATCGGCCGCGCCGCGGTGCGCTCCACGCGCGCATCGAAATCCTTATCGACAATGTCGTTATAGGTGCAGCCCGCGGCGCGCATGACAAAAGCGCCAAGGGAAAAGAGCGCCGCATGCCAGAAGAGATACAATCCGCCGGCGCCTTGCGCCGCGGCAAGCGCGGACCCCCAGAAACAGGGGATGAGCAAGAGCCAGGTCCCGATCGGACGATCGGCGCGCATCAACCGCAAATAGGGCCGGGCGTAAGTGGGCGCGTGATTGACCCAACTGTTTTTGACAGCGTCCGGCGTCGATGGCGAAGAAGCGGTGGTGTTCGGCATGGCGCCCTATTCTTGACCCGAAAGGAGACCGCTGGTCAAACCGACAAATGATCCCACGCCTCTACATAGATGCGCCCTTGGAGTCAGGTGCCGCCACGCCGCTTGATGGAGCGAAAGCGCATTACCTCAAAAATGTGCTGCGGCGCGTAGAAGGCGATGCGGTGCAGCTGTTCAATGGCCGCGACGGCGAGTTCGCTGCGGAAATCGCAGAACTGAAAAAGAAGGGCGGTGTAGCGCTCATCGGCGAGCAAACGCGCGTGCAGGAAAAAGAACCGGATCTTACCTTGCTGTTTGCGCCGGTAAAACGCAGCGCCATTGCAACCATCATACAAAAAGCAACGGAGATCGGCGTCTCGCGATTGCAGCCAATCATCACGGAACGAACCAATGCGGCAAAACTCAATTTGGAGCGGCTGCAGGCAATTGCAACAGAGGCGGCCGAGCAATGCGGCCGCTTGACGGTTCCTTTGGTTGAAGGCCCGCAAAAACTATCGGCGGTATTGAAGGATTGGCCGCCTTCACGCGCGCTGATGTTCTGCGATGAAGCCGGCGATGACGAAAATGAGGAATGGGGCGGCAAAGAAGGCCGCGCGGCGCCGGTGTTAGAGGCCTTAAAGTCTGTTGATAGAAAAGCTGAAAGCTGGGCGGTATTGATCGGGCCCGAGGGCGGCTTTACTGCCGATGAGCGCGATATGTTGCGAGCGCTGGAATTTGTAGTTCCCGTTACGCTTGGTCCGCGTATATTGCGCGCAGATACGGCGGCGATTGCAGCACTTGTGTTGTTGCAGGCGGCGCATGGCGACTGGCGGCGGTCTTGACGTCACGGACGCGTGATAGCGGTAAGGCTTGGTGAAACTGATGGGTAGCGATAAACGCTTTGTTCAAGGGCGCGGCCGAGGTCGTGGGAGATAAGAATTGAGCATGTCAAAAGAACCTGCAAACGCAGCGCCTGTGATTGAATCGAAAGATCAGCTTACGGCTTATCTCGCCTCAGGCTGCAAGGCGAAAGATAAATGGCGGATCGGCACCGAGCATGAGAAATTTGTTTTCTGCAAAACAAATTTGCGGCCCGTTCCTTATGAGGGCGAAAATGGCATTCGCGCCATTCTTGAAGCGCTTGGCCGGGAAACCGGTTGGGACCTCGTCATGGAGGGCGATCACCCGATCGGCCTAAAAGGCGAAGGCGCGAGCGTATCGTTAGAGCCGGGCGGGCAATTCGAATTGTCGGGCGCGCCGCTAACCGACGTGCACAAGACATGTGACGAGGTGCATCGGCATCTTGATGCGGTCAAACGCGTCTGCGATCCCATGGGCGTTGCTTTTTTGGGCATGGGATTTGCGCCCACATGGACAAGGGGCGAGGCGCCGCTGATGCCGAAAGCGCGCTATGACATCATGCGGGCTTATATGCCGAAGAAAGGCTCGCTTGGCCTCGACATGATGCACCGTACCTGCACGGTGCAGGTCAATCTCGATTTTTCCTCTGAACAAGACATGGCGGCGAAATTCCGCACGTCGCTTGCGCTACAGCCCATTGCGACGGCGCTGTTCGCCAATTCCGGTCTTTATGAAGGAAAGCCTTCCGGCTACGCATCATATCGCGCGCATATCTGGACCGATACGGACCCCGACCGCACGGGGTTATTGGACTTTGTGTTTGACGACGGCTTTGGTTTCGAGCGCTACGTGGACTACATGCTCAACGTTCCCATGTATTTCGTGCGCCGTAACGGCGAGTATATCGATGCATCGGGTCAATCTTTCCGTGATTTCCTGAAGGGCGAGTTGCCGGCGCTGCCGGGCGAAAAGCCGACCATGGAAGATTGGGAAGATCATTTGTCGACAGCGTTTCCGGAAGTGCGCCTCAAAACCTTCCTTGAAATGCGCGGCGCCGATGGCGGTCCCTGGTCGCGGATTTGCGCGCTGCCGGCCTTCTGGGTTGGGCTCTTATACGACGATAAGGCGCTGGCCGCCGCATGGGATGTCGCCAAAGCATGGACAACAGAAGAGCGCGAAAACTTGCGCAATGATGCAGCAAAATACGGCCTTAAAGCAAAAGTTGGCGGGCGGACGGTTCAGGATGTGGCGCTTGAGGTGCTGGCGATTTCTCGCGAAGGACTCAAACGCCGGGCTTGCCGCGGCAAGATTGACGCCGATGAAACGGGCTTTCTCGTTCCCTTGCAAAAGATCGCCGAAAGCGGCGTCACCATCGGCGAATACACGGCGGACTTGTTCATGAATGAATACAACCAGGACGCGTCGCGGCTGTTTGAAGAGTGTAAGTATTGAGTGCGAGCCTTAACGTCTTCGGCGACACGTCGCACGCCTGCGCAGCGCTTGCAAGAAAAGACAAGGCGCTCGATGCGGCGCTCAACACAATTGGCGAACCTTATATCCGCCGCCGGCCGGGCGGGTTCGAGGCGCTCTTTCGCATCATTGTCGAACAGCAGGTTTCCGTGCCAAGCGCGCAGGCCATCTGGGCGCGCTGCGGCGATAACTTTAATGAGATGACGCCTGCGGAAGCGCTTCGTCAGGGCAAAGAGGGTTTACGCGTCTGCGGGCTTTCTGGACCGAAGATCCGCTATGTGCTGGCGCTGGCGGAAGACATGGAAAACGGCGCCCTCGATCTTCAGCAGCTTGAAACCCTTGACGATCAAGCTGCTGCCGAATTGCTCCAGCAAGTCAAAGGCATAGGTCCCTGGACGGCGGCGATTTACCTTCTTTTTTGCGAGGGTCGCGTTGATATCTGGCCCCGCGGCGATGTGGCGTTATTGGGCGCCTACCGCACCGCACGACAGGAAAGCAAAGTACGCGGCCCCGCGCCCGAAATGAAACAGTTCGACGAAAAAGCCGCAAAATGGACGCCCTATCGCGGCGTGGCGGCGCATATTTTATGGACCTATTACGCTCATTGCCGCGGCAGAACGCCGATTTAACCAGTATGTTCCATGCTTTTTGCAATGCTGGTGTTGCGAAAATATCGCCCCCTTTGTCAAAGTTTTGTCATGGGGAATCAGCTATGGGTTTTGGTGCGGCATGCGCTATGCTCGCTTCAGCAAGGGAGGCTGCGTCTTCTGGTATCGTATTCGGCAGAAAGCTCTTGATTGTATTGCGTTGATGGCGGCCCTTAAACGGGTGCAGCCATGAACAGCGCAGCGATGTCAGTTTCCGGGTCAGTTGGCGCCGCTCAAACGCCTGAGGCGAGTCCCGCGCTCGTTCTCAACGCGGATTTCCGCCCTTTAAGTTATTTTCCTTTATCGCTTTGGTGCTGGCAGGATGCGCTCAAAGCTGTGTTCCTCGACCGCGTCGATGTGGTCGCGGAATATGAGACGACCGTTCGCAGTCCAAGTTTTGAAATGCGCCTGCCGTCGGTGGTGTCCCTGAAGCAGTATGTCAGCCATGCTCGCGCGCCGGCGTTTACACGGTTCAACGTTTTTTTGCGAGACAGTTTTGCGTGCCAGTATTGCGGCAGTACGGCGCGCGAACTTTTGACCTTCGATCATGTGATTCCGCGCTCGAAAGGCGGCCGAACGACCTGGCAGAATATTGTCGCAGCGTGCAGCCCCTGCAACATCAAAAAAGGCGGGCGCATGCCGAAAGAAGCAAAGATGTTCCCGGCGCGTAAGCCGACGCGTCCGACAATGTATGAACTCAATGAACGCGGGCGCGCCTTCCCGCCGCATTACCTGCATGAAAGTTGGCAGGATTTTCTGTATTGGGATTCAGAGCTGGAGCCGTAAAACTGGCGCAGTGAAGCGCTTATTCGCAGTACTCAATTTTTGATTTTGACAGGACCTTCGCACCGCTTATGATTGCAGCGGGGTGAGGCGGAATGGGAAGTCGAAAATGAGCACAAAATACAAAGTTCTGGACAAAACCGTCACAATGTCGCGCCGGGAGTTCGCTAAGGCGGCGGCGGCCGGCAGCATTGTCGTTCTGGCGCCGGGTTGCGATACGGTATCGCAAGCCTTTACACCGTCGGCTGCACAAATGGCGACGCTCGGTGCTAGCGCCTGGACGGATCTAAAAAAACAACAACCAACGACAACTGACTCTCGATATGTCAATCGCATGAATCGTGTGGCACCGCGTGTTATCCGCGCCGCCGGAGGCAATCCTGCGGAATGGGAAGTCGCCGTTTTCGATTCAAAGAGCGTGAATGCGTTCGCTCTGCCTGGCGGCAAGATCGGTTTTTACACAGGCATTTTGGACATCATGGATAATGACGACCAGATCGCCACCGTAATGGGCCACGAGGTTGCACACGTTTACTTCAATCACGCCGGTCAGCGTTACGGGCGCACGGCTGCAACCCAGGCCGGCCTTGGCGTCGCTCAGATTGCCCTTGGCGGCGGCGGACAGACATCGCAAGTTGCGCTGCAGGCGCTGGGGCTCGGCGCGCAATATGGCTTGATCCTGCCCTTTTCGCGACAGCATGAATTAGAAGCAGACAAATATGGTCTGCGTTACATGAACTCCGCCCGCTACCGTATGCAAGAGTCCGTATCCTTCTGGGAAAGACTATCGTCCTCGAAATCCGGTCAGCCGCCTGCATATCTTTCGACCCATCCTAGCGATGCGACGCGCATCGCCCAGCTCAAACAGGAAATCGCGCTGCTGGAAAGCGGCGCTGCTTAAAAAGCCAACCTTTCCTGACGAGAATTTGTTGAGCGACGCCAATGCGCCGCTCAGTTTTTACAGGCCCGGCGTCGGGTTGGCGGCGGATAATTTCGGGCGCGCGCGCAAGAGTTCGCGCTGAATAACATAAAATCCTGGTATGAGCGGCAGCCAAAGCGACAGGCCGCGATAGAGCAGCGTGACGGTCAGCGCGTTTTCGACGGGAACCCCGAACACGCTCAACGATGCGACCATGCCGCCTTCAAAGGAACCGATCCCCATGGGCGTCGGCGCGATCGTGGCGGCGACCGATGCAATGCTGACGGCGATAAAACAGGCAATGAGCGGCGAGGCATCGCCAATCGCGAAGAACGCAAGCCACAAAGTCAGCGCGTCAAAGCCCCGCTGCAAAAGCTGCACGAGTGTCACGCGCATGAATAAGGCTTTGTCCGCTGCGATCTTGTTGAGCGCCGGCCCTGCAATCTCAAAAGCTCTTTCAACTTTTGGGATGCGTTTAAACCAGCCCATGACCTTTGTGGATCGCAAAGCAACGGCAACGATCAAAACGATGATGATGATGATCAACAGGATGTAAAAGGCGCGCGCGCCGGTGGTGAGCAGCGAGGGCGCGTTGTCCGCGCCTGCGATCGCCATAAAACTCGTGGTCGCGGCGACTAAAAAGGCGGCGATGGCGCCGAGCGCTGCGAACACAAATGCCGTAAAGGCGTTGTCCCAGGCTACGTGGCGGCGGCGCAATGCATGAAGAAGAAAGACAGCGCCAGATAGTCCGCCGGACGGCAATGCCTGGTCGGCGAAGAGTTTGGCGACGCTTAAGGGAAACAATGCAAGCAAAGAAAGCTTCTCGCCGAGATCGCGCAACACCATGCGCCAGGCGATGGCGATGCAAAAAAAAGCGCCGCATTGCGCAACAATCGCCATGGCGATCCATTTCAGCTCAGCTTCGGCTGCTTGCTTTGCAAAGGCGTTGATTTCCCCGAAATTCAGGACCGCGACGATCAGCGCGGCAAGGGCGATGACGCCGACAATGATCATCGCGACGCGCGATCGCCGAACGCTCTCGCCGCCTAAGGCTAAAGCGTTCTCAATCGCCGCATCATCTTTGTCAGCAGCAGGCGGCTCTTGCGCTTCGGGCTGGTCGCTCAACGCTTTGCCCAGCTCATTCGCGTGAGGCTAAAGGTCGTCATCGAATGGAATGCGTTCGCCCCGTTTGAGATACTCTTCCCAGCTCTGTGTTTTCCAATACGGTTCATTCAGGAACCAGTCCTGCATGTCGGCCGGTACAGAGTCTAGCGTCAGCAAAGCACGTTCATCCTCGCTTGAAGCGAACGCAGCAAGATCGGCAATATCCTGCGCCTCAAGATCGATGACATAACCAAGTTCCAGCGATTGCAGCGCCGTCATGGCGAGTGCGCCCCTCCACATGCTTGCAGAAAATTCCAGCGGATTAACAGGGCTTGTTGTCGGCGGGCCGTCGAGCGCTGGCGCAGCAACGCCCCCAACGCCATTGACCTGATGACAAATGACGCAACCATTGGTGATGAACAAGATGCGGCCGCGCCGTGCATTGGCTTTTAACGTCGCCATCTCAACTGGCGTCGGCGGTTTCGCTAACGCTTCCCGCGTTGCGTCGTCACTTTCCGGCTGTGCTGGCGGCGTTTGCGCCTCGGCGCTCGGTTCGGCTTGCGTTGGCGTCTGGGTTTCACTGCCGCAGGCGGCGGCTGCGAACAGGATCGTGGTCACAAGGCATAGATGGCGGATCATGGAAGATTGCTCCGTTTGCTGGCTTTACGTTACTCCGCATTAGCGCCCAATTCGCGCATATGTTTGAGATGCCGCTCGGACTTTTCCTCCGACAAACCGCCGACGCCGCCGATCAGCGTGTCGTGGATCGGATGAAAGCCTGACATGCCGAGGATGCCGCTTTCGAAGCCTTTAACGCCGTGCGCGCCGAAGAAGAGTTTGTAGGCTGCCGAAGGCATGCCCATTGTGACGACGACGCGTGCGGATTTTCCTTTCAGCATCTTTCGCGGCCAACCACCTTCCTCATTTGTGGCGAGTGCAAAATCATTGCGCGAGATTTGTTCAAAAAACGCTTTTACAAGGGCCGGCATGGTGCCCATCCATATCGGATAAACAATGAAGAGGTGATCAGCGGCTTTTATTTTTTCCTGGGCCTCGATGATCTGTGGCGGCGGCGGATTGTCGAACTCCAGCGGATCGGACATCACGGGGATGTCCATTTTTGCAAGTTCGATTACATCGACATCATGCCCCGCTTCACGGGCGCCTTGTTCATAAGCGGCGGCTAAGGCGTGACAAAAGTGACGGTCGTCATCATGGGGATGTCCGTTAATCAAACAAATCGATTTTGCCATGCTCATTTGCCTTTGCGCGCTCTTGGGTGTTTGCCAAAAATGCCCTGCGAAATCCGAACCGTTTGATAAACTAATGCGCGCAAGGCAGCCAGTGCTTGATGCAGGTCAATGGCGAGGCCCCTGCGGCGATTACACTCCCATCTCTTTATTTCTGTAAAAGATCACATAATGCCTATCGCAAAAAGAAAGACCTGGTTCCTTGTCGCAGACGGAACCAAGGCGCGCGTGTTTGAAAGCGAAGGGCCCAAAACTTCCTGGGAGTGCGTTGAAGAATGGCGCGACGACGATGCGCGCGCGCCTGCACGCGAACTCGGCGCCGATCGACCGGTGCGCGGCCGGAAAATCGGCTCCGGTCAAAATTATGCGATTGAGACGCCATCGGAACACGACAAGGCGGAAGCGGCGTTCATTCGCCAATGCGCAGATTTTATCAATGCGTCTGCGCGCAAAGGCGCTTTTGACCAGTTGGCGCTCGCCGCGCCGCCGCGCGCGCTTGGCGAGTTCCGCAAACGGCTGTCTGCAGACGCTGCTGGCAAATATATTTCGGTGCTCGACAAGGACCTTACCAATTTGTCGGATCACGACCTGCTAAAATATTACAGAACGCATATCGAGCGCTGGTGAGGTTGCGCTCCTTACTTTACTCAAGCGATCGCTGCGCGACCCGGGTTCCGTCGGTGATCTGGTTGCCAGGGTAAAGGATGATGGCGTCGCCCTCATCGAGGCCGCTGACGATTTCCGCCTCAACGCCGTTCATGCGTCCAACCTTTACGTCGGTCATGCGCGCGCGCGCGCCAGCGACCTTGAATAGCGCCCAGCCTTCGCCAGACCGAAAGAGGGCGCTTGCAGGAATGTTAAGGGCGTCCTCTTTTTCCCAAGTGACGATTTTCACTTCGGTGCGAAAGCCGTGGCCGAGCTTCTGGTGCAAGGTGGGATCGCCGGTGAAATTGATGATGACATTGACGCGCTGCTCTTCGACGCCGAGCGCGGAAAATTTTGTAAAACCCCATGGCTCAACACGCTCAACAATCCCTTCAAGGGGCGCATCGCCGCCCCATTTTTCGATGATCACCCGATCGCCGGCAGAGACTTGTACAGCGTCTGTCGATAAGAGCTCGGCGATCACTTCAAGATCGCCAGCAGGATCGCCGACTTCTAAAATCGGCGCGCCCGCCGCGATAATCGTTTCGCTTTCCTGCACCACGCGCAACACGCGGCCTGATATGGGCGCAGTGATGGGAATGGAGTCGCGTGGATGCGGGTTAGTCGCCAGCGCTATTTTTTGCGCATCTGAAAAACTCATCAGCATGGTGCGCGCATTCTCAAGATCGGCCTGACGCATGGCGACAGCGGCGTTTGCGGTCTCAAGGCCGGCGCTTGCAGCGCGCCAGGCGCGCAGCGCCTGGTCGAGGGCCGCTTCGGAGACTGTTTCCGTTTCTCTTAGCTTGCGGGCGCGATCGACTTCAACCTTCGCAAAGTCAGCGTCGGCGCGGGCTTTCTTTACTTCCGCTTTTGCGAGCGCAAGTGCGGCCTCTGCGGCTTCCTCGGCGGCCCTTGCCTGTTCTTCCGTGCGCACGTCGAGCACGGTGGGGTTTGTCGGCAGCAGCCGCGCCAATACGGTTTCTTCACGGGTGACCGGATCGCCCGGCTCTGCATCAATTCTCAAAAGCCGTCCGGTAAAGGGCGCCGACACCACATAGGCGTCGCGCACGCGGGTTTTCGCTTCCTCATCGATGACCACCATCATCGGCCCGCGCTTCGCCATATCCATATCGACCAGCGTGGCGCGCGGCCAGAACGAATAGGCGAGAAACGCGGCAATGAGCAAAACGCCGATGCCAATCATTGTTGCGCGCGATTGAAGACCCTTCATTTGTTTACTCACGTGTTTTGAGCGCCGACACCATTTCCAGTTTGCCGACGTCGCGTTGAACGAGGGCGCCGGATATGATTGTCGCGAATAATACAATCAGCGCCGCGTAACCGAGGCCATCTTCCTTGTAGACTGTTGGGATTTGATAAAGATCGGTGCTCAGGGCGCCGGCGAGATAAGCCCAGAGCATAAACCCGAAAAGCGCGCCAAGCGGCAAAGCCAGTATTGTCAACAGACCGATTTCGCCGAGCAAGACGTAGCCAGCTTCGATTTTTGTAAAGCCAAGCACGCGAAGGCTCGCTAGATCATGTTCGCGTTCGATAAAGGCGATGCGCGCGCCATTATAGACAACGCCCGCCGCAATAATGAGCGAGAACAATGTCAAGATTGATCGAAAGGCGCCCATGCCTTCGTCAACCATCTTTTTGAAATTGTCATAGGCTTCGTTGCGTAGATTGACGCCCGCAACGCCGGGGATCGCTTTGATCTCGTCATAGATCGCACTCCGTTGCAGCGGATCGATTTTGAGATAAGCGCCCGATGCGCGATTTTGCTCGTTGAGGAGGCCGTTCAAAGCATCAAGATTCATATAAGCGGGCGTTCCAATGAGGGCGGAAACAATGCCGGTCACCGGAATATCGAGCTGCGGACGCCGCCCCTCCCGCACGTCAACCGATAACGTATCGCCAACAGACAGATTGAGGATTTCCGCGAGCTGTTCTGAGAGCACAATTCCATCGCCGTCGACGGCGACGGGTTGGAGATTGTCATCGAGCGCGCGATTAAGAACCGGTGTTTCCGGCAGACCGCTGATGCCGCCCAGATACTCAATGCGCTGATTTTTGTACATCACCGGCGTCGTTCGGTAAGGCTCAGCGAACAGCACGCCGCTGAGACTTTCCAGTTCAAACATTGTTTTTGTAGAGAGAGGCTCGACAAAAGTGACAACGACATCGCTGCGGTCAACGACGTTGAAACTCACATCAAGCATGTAATCGGTCGCATTGATGTTAAATCGCATCATCACGGAAAGACCCATGGCGGCGCCGATGCCGAACACAGTGAGCGCCGCGCGCACCGGTTGATGCGCGAGGCGGCGAAAGATCATGCGGCTCGGCTGGTCCATTAGTTTTTCAAGCGTACGGCCGACGCCGCGACGATAATTGGGCGGCGCTGGCGGACGCATGGCGACTGCCGGAATAAGCTTGACCGCCTGACGCACAGCGACAAAGGCGCCGATGGAAGCGGCGGCGACGCTGACGACCACAGCGACGCCGAGCAATCGGACCTCTGCGTAAAACAACAAAAAAGGAAAGTGAAAGTAGTCCTGGTAAATCTCCGCCATCGCCCGACCGAACCAAAGTCCGCCGGCCCAGCCGACAATAGCGCCGCCGATCGCGATGAGCGCTGCAAATTTCAGATAATGCAGCCCCACCTGCAGGTTTGAATAACCAAACGCTTTTAGCAGCCCGATCTGCTCGCGCTCTGTTTGGACAAGCCGGGTAATGACAATGTTAAGAAGAAAGATCGAAACGCCTAGAAAGATCGGCGTCATCACATAGCCCATGGTGTTAAGCTGCGAGATCTCTTCGACGAGATATTTGTTTGAGATTTGATCAGCCCGTGCAAAAGCGCCGGTTGCGCCATAGGGCGCAAGCAGGCGGTCAAGCGCATCGATCAACTGGTTTTCATTTGCGCCGCGAGACAGCGTCAAAACGACTTCGTTAAAGGCCCCCTCAAGATCGAAGGCAGCTTCAAGCGCGTCGTTGCTCGCCCAGAATATGGCGTAGCGACCAGCGTCTATGACGAATTCACCAGGCGGCAGCGCGTAGATAAATTCTGGCGAGAGCGCGAGCCCGGCGACGGTGAATTCGTGCTGGACGCCATGCATGGTGAGGTTGATCTTGTCGCCGGGAGAAATCTCGTGGACTTCAGCGAAGGACGCATTCAGCAAGACTTCATTGTCCTGCGTCGGCGAGAACATTCTGCCTTCGGTGAGGTGTACGGCGTTGATTGGCGCGCTAAGGCCCGGATCATAGGAAACAATACGGGCGCTGATCGGCGCCGCGACGTTCGGCAGATCAACTAGCCCGCCGCCATTGATGCGGCCGTTTATGTCGGCGACGCCGTCAAGCGTGCGGATGTCGTTCAGGAGATGATTGGGCGCCCGCTTTACCGGCGCAAAAACCTCGGCAAACCGATACCGGTCATAATAGGCTTGCTGTGTCTCTTCGAGAGAGATCAACATGCCCCGCGACATCACCAAAAGCGCAATGCCGGCGCCAATGACGAAAATAATTGCTAGCGCCTGGCCTTTAATGCGCCAGAGATCGCGCAACAGTTTTCTATTTAACATGCTCACCATATCGGCATGCTCACCAATGGATCTCGTCTGCCGACAGTTTGGTTTCGTTTTTGACCACTTCGCGGATCTTGCCGTCGGCAAAGTGGATGACGCGATCGGCGATGGCGGCGGTAGCGGCGGCGTGGGTGATAATCAACGTCGTCGTGCCGAGATTGTCGTTGAGATGCTGCAGCGCCTTTAAGACGCTGATGCCGGTCTTGCTGTCGAGGGCGCCGGTTGGTTCGTCGCAGAACAGGACAGTCGGTCTTTTTGCGATGGCGCGTGCGATCGCGACGCGCTGTTGTTCGCCGCCAGACAATTCTGACGGAAAGTGCGTTGCGCGCTCGCCAAGCCCGACCATCTCCAACGCCTCCATGGACGGCATGGGATCGCGCGCGATCTCGGAAACCAGATCGACGTTTTCCCGCGCCGTTAAGCTCGGCATCAGATTATAGAACTGAAATACGAAGCCGACGTGATTGCGCCGGTAGCGGGTCAGCGCGCGTTCGTTCATGGCGGTCAGTTCTTTGTCCTGAAAATAAGCACTGCCGCTGGTCGCCTGATCAATGCCGCCAAGAATGTTGAGGAGGGTTGATTTTCCGCTTCCCGAGGGACCGAGCAATACAACGAGTTCCCCGGTCGGTATTTCAAGGTCGACTCCGCGCAAGGCGTGCACTGCCGCCGGCCCTTCGCCATAGACTTTTGATATGCCCCGGGTCCGAAAGGCGAGCGGCGCCTCGTCAGAACCGGTTGCAATCTTGCGTGCGTTGCTTTTTTGCATGCTCTCCGCCTATTCGGCGGTTCTTTAGGCGCCGACAGGTCCTTGGAATTTGACCTACCTCAATGTAGGCGCCCGCTAGCCACCTGCAATGTATCATAGTAACGTTTCCCTATTAGTGTGCGGGCGCGGCAACAGTGTCGGTGCGCAACCACAAGTTTAAGCGGCGAACAAATTGCCCATGAAGGAGAAGAAACATGCGTGTTGCAGAAGCCATGACAGCGGGTATCAGAATTGCGGAGCCTGACGAGAAAGTTCCGCACGCCGCAAAAAAAATGCGCACGCAAAAAATCGGCGCGTTGCCGGTTGTTGAAGACGGCAAGCTTATCGGCATGGTGACCGACAGGGATATTGCGACCCGGGCGGTCGGCGCAAACAAAGATGTGACGACGATGGAAGTCCAGGAAATCATGTCAGACGAATGCTTCTGGTGTTCTGAAACGGAAGAACTGGAAGATGCGGTCCGCATTATGGAGCAAAACAACGTGCGGCGACTGCCGGTCATGAATGACAAACAGGAGGTGGTTGGGATGCTGAGCCTTGAAGATGTCGCTGTGCACGCGCCAGCGTCTCTGACCGGCGAAGTTCTCAAAGCCGTTGCAAGAGCAAAAAGCAAAACTGATAAGGATTGACATTCATCAAAGCAAACGGCGTTTTTCGATGTTGAATAAGACGGCCTGGGGGCGGTCTTCATGTGCGGTCCCCTCCCGACCCTGCAAGTTGGACCGCCGCACAAGATATCCCGCCGTCCCCGGGCGCCTTTGCCGTATTCCAAGCTATGGAGAGCTTATCGATGTCCATCAAGAAGATTATGGTTCCCTTTAGCGAAGCGGCGACCGGAAAACGCGCTTTTGCGGCGGGCGCGGTCTTTGCGAAAGAATTCAAGGCGCATCTTGATGTCGTGCATGTACGCCATTCGCTGAGCCCTTCGGTCCCGGGCAATGTGTACTATCCAATCGCCGTGACCTATGTCGAAGAAAACCTTGAAGCCCTGACAGAGACGGCCAACCGTCTTGCGGCGGATTTGGAAAAGGAATTCAAGACGCTGTGCGGCAAGCAATCGATCGATATTCTAGAAACGACGGTTCACACGGACGACAAGGGCGCGACAGCGTCCTGGACGGACGTCACGAAAGACATGCCGTATAGCCTTGCGACCCGCGCGCGTGTTTCCGACCTCACTATTTTATCCCGCCCTGGGGACAATGACCCGAAATATCTGATGGCGGATCTTGAAGAAACGATCTTTCAATCCGGCCAGCCGGTATTGATTGTCAGCGAAAGCCAGAGTTTCGATCAATTTCCAAAAACCGTGTTTGTCGCCTGGGACGGCGGGCGCGAAGCTGCGCGCGCGCTTAGCGCAGCGCTGCCTATCCTTCAGCGAGCGGAGCTCGTTGTCGTTACGTCGGTAGGAAAAATGGATTGGGGCGTTGAACCGCCGGAAAACGTTGTTGCATTTTTGAAGCTTCACGGCGTGCATGCTGAGTACATCCACCCTTCCCTTGAGAAGGGTGAGAGCATCGAGGATATTTTCCAGCACCGCGCACAGGACAAGAACGCCGATCTTATTGTGATGGGCGCTTATTCCCATAGTCGCTGGCGTGAGATGGTGTTGGGCGGTTTCACCCGCACCATGCTCAAGACTTCAAATATCCCGCTCTTGATGGCGCACTAGTCAGCTGAATGACCAGTTTGATGGGCTCATGCGTTAGTGAAGGCGGTTCGGATTTTGTGCGCCGCCTGCAATGTGTTCAAGCGCGTGTAACTTGGGAATTGAGAAATACCGCGCCGACTTCATGGTGATCACGCCCCTCTTCTTAAGGTCGGTGAGCGCGCGGCAGACGGTTTCAATCGTCAGTCCCAAATGATCGGCGATGTCCTGCCGGTTCATGGCGAAATGAACATCTTCGCGTGTTGCCTGTTCTTTCGACAGTCGGATTAGAAATACGGAAATACGTTGCAAAGCGCTCATGCGGCCAAGCATGACCATGCGTTCGCGCGCGCGGTGGAGGCGGCTCATTAGCGTGTTCAAGAAATGCCGCGACAGCCGCGGAGACCTTGCGATGGTGCGGATGAATGCATCACGCGGATAGCAGCGTACGACGCAGTTGGTGATGGCTTCTGCGGTATGTAACTGTTCTGCAACTTCCGAAATCCCGAACAACTCGCCAACGCCATAAAAATCAGCGACCTGGCGACGACCGTCTTCAAGCGTGTTGTATTCTTTCACAACGCCGCTGACGACCTGATAGCAATAAGGCGCGGCTTCGCCCTCCACATAAAGGGTTTCGCCCGCCTTGATGCGCTTCACGCAAGCGGTCGCCGCGAGCCCGGCGTCATCAAGATCTGCAGCCAGGACGTCCGCGCCGGGAAGACCCGCGGAAAGCGAAGGTTCGAACAGTGCTGACATAATTAAGCCCCTGTGGTTTGAGCTGGCCCAGCGTGATGTTCTTGAAAAACGCTACGTTTAGGATTTAAGCGTTGCCGCGCGAGTCAAAAGCTGGGGTGACTACTTACCGGCTTGGATTTCCTTTCGCGGTTGGTTTAGCGCCTAGCGGCGGAGCAGCGACATGAAAGCGGTCAGCACGGCGTTGACTTCTTGTTTGATGCGTCGTCAAGGCCGTCCGTCGCTGGATAGGGCCGCTAAAATGCATACGTAAATATACGTATGTAAGCCTGCATCAGGCGACGAGCGACTTTAATAAATCGCCAATCAGGTAAGCGACGCCCGCTGCAACAAGGCCGATGGTTAATGTTTCCAGTCCCGATCTCCACCAGTGCGCTGTCGACCAGCGCGATTTTAACGATCCGATCAGGAAGAAAACAAAACCTGTCGCCACGGTCGCCACTGTAAATTCATGGGATATCGGCAACGTATAAGGAATGAGCGGAACAACGCCGCAGATCACAAAGGCGGCAAATGTCACCGCCGCTGCGGGCATTGGCGCGCGTTCAGCCTTGGGCGCGCCGAATTCTTCCGCCAGCATGAAATCGATCCACCGATCTTCATCTGCGGTGATGGTTTCAACGGCGCGTTCCAGGGTCTCGCCGGCAAAACCCTTATTGGCGAAAATCTGGCGGACTTCTTCCCGCTCGCCTTCCGGCGTTTGTTCAATGTGACGACGCTCCATGTCACGCAAGCGCTGAAGGTCGTCATTCTCTGCTTTGACGCCGCTATAGTTTCCCGCCGCCATGGAAAGCCCGTCGGCGATTAAGTTAGCAACGCCGAGGACAATGACGACGCCATGGACAAGTCCGGCGCCGGCGACGCCGGCGACAATCGCGAAGGTCGTCACTGCGCCGTCAATGCCGCCAAGCACCCAATCGCGCAAATAGCTTGGCTTGGGCGGTGCGGCGAGGCGCACAGCGATGGCCTGCGGCGTGTGATCATGGTCAAGGCTTTGCGGATCAGCCATGGCGCGCCTTTCAGCGAAACCTGTTTCGGAAGGCTACAATTCAAGTTGCGCGTTTAGCGCTACAGCCATGCGCACCAACATTGCGAAGCTCTTCGCTTGCATTTTTTGCATGATTCTTTGCCGGTGAACTTCAACGGTTCGCGGGCTTAGCTCAAGGGTGCGCGCGATTTCCTTGTTGGTTGCGCCTTCGACAATCTCATGCAGGACTTCTTTTTCCCGCGGCGTCAAGCTTTCAAAGCGCGCAATCAAAGTAGATGAAGCACTGTGGCGTGGACGGGACGAGCGTGGCAGAGAAAACGCCCGGTCAAGGGCGGTGGTGATCTCATCGACGGTAAACGGCTTTTCCAGAAAATCGACAGCGCCGTTGCGCATGGCTTTGACCGCCATAGGAATGTCGCCATGGGCCGTCATCACAATCACCGGCAAGGGGACATTGTCTTGCTTGAGGCGTTCCTGCAATTCCAGTCCCTGAATGCCCGGCATGCAGACATCGACGATGACAGCGCCGCCGGATACATCCATCGTTGGAAGCGCCTCCAGAAATTCATCGCCGGATTTATAGGAAACGACGTCATAATCCGCCGCCGTCAATAGCGCTTTGACGCCGCGCCGCACGGCCACGTCGTCATCGACCAGAAAAACCGACCCTTTAAGGTTATGCACCGGTTCCGCCATGGTGTTCGTCATCAATTCCAATTGGCAATCTCACGGTAAATTCGCTACCTGCCGATTCTCCGCTGGTTGCGGTGATTTCGCCTTGATGTGCGTCAATTATTGATTTCGATATGGATAGGCCAATGCCCATGCCATCGACCTTGCTGGTTACAAAAGGTTCAAACAAGCGCGCTTTTATTTCCTCCGGCACGCCCGGGCCCGTATCTGAGACCTTAAGCTCAATGATCGCGTCTTTCCTGGTTGTTGATATGGCGAGGCGCTTTTCTTTTGCATCTCGCATTGCGTCGATGGCGTTACGAATGAGGTTAATCACTACTTGTTGAATTTGTATGCGGTCTATATGCGCCTCGCCTACGTGCTCGTCGAATTGCATATCTACTTCGATCCCGTCCGCTTCTGCGCCGAGCAGCGCGATAGTGCTCGCTTCTTCGACGATCTGATTCAGGTCGTGCAAGCTCTTGGTAGATTTCTGCTTGCGTATGAATTCGCGAATACGGCGGATAATTTCGCTGGCCCGGCGAACCTCGCTAATGACATCGTCAAGCAGCGCCGTTGCTTCACCGACATCCGGATGATCCCCTTTTTTAAGCGTCAGAGAGACCGCGCCCGCAAGGCTTGCCGCCGCTGTTAGCGGCTGATTTAGTTCGTGTGCGATTGACGTAGCGATTTCCCCCATCGCGCCGATCCGGCCCGCGTGATGCAATTGCGTTTGCGTATCTTCGAGGCGGCGTTCCGTCGCCTTTTGCTCCGTTAAATCCTGAATGAAGCCCACAAAGACGCGTTGTCCGTGCTTGAATTCGCTGACATGCACCATGGCGGGGAATTTCTCGCCGCTTTTCCGCAACGCTGTTACTTGGCGCGCCCGGCCGATAATGCGTTTTTCGCCGGTCGCGAGATAGCGACTGATATACTGGTCATGGCGGGATTGATCTGGATCCGGCATTAAAAGACTGATGTTGCGCTCTCGGACTTCACGCTCGGCGTAGCCAAAGCACCTTTCGGCTTCCCGGCTGAAATTCTGGATCAGGCCTTTTTCGTCGATGGTAACGATGGCTACAGGACTTGCATCAACGATCGAGCGCAAAAAGGTCCTGGTTTCTGATAATTTGTGTGCGGTCAATGTCCGATCAGTGATGTCAATGCCGGTCGCCACCAGGATAAACAGATCGCCCTTGTTGTTTCTGATCGTTTTGTTCGACCATTCAATAAGGCGGCGCTCGCCGCTTTTCGTCTTCCAGAAATTGATAAAATGGGTTGGCTTGCCTTCGCTGCGCGTCGTTTCAAATACAGCGCGCACAGGGCTGATCTCTTGCTCAAAGATCAAAAAATCCCAGACTTTCCGCCCGATCACTTCTTCCGCCGTGTAGCCCGTCAAGCGTTGGCTGGCGGCGTTGAAACGGATGATATTGCCGTCCGCGGCGAGGATGACAATCGGCGTATCAACTGTATCGAGAACCTCGTCGATCAGCGTCCCGCCATAATCTTTCAGCTCTAGACCATTCATCCCGCTCTCTTAAATCTCGGAAGCATGTTGGCGCTACTTTCGTAAACAGTGCGCCCGCCCTTGCATTCTATATGCGCTTATTTGGCGCAGCGCACCCTCAGCTAAGCTGCGCCGGGGCCCTTTGACTGAAGCACCAAGGTTGCCCGTTTTGCACAGCGGCGAAACAACACCGCCATAGTTCCCTGACCCATATGTCTGAGATTGCTTCGCAAATACACGCCGAGCTGCGCCAGGCAACCAGAAAGGGGTCAAGCGCCCTGTAGCGCAGCGTTGATTACGCAGCCGATTTAATCCAACCTTCACCATATGGCGTTCGCAACGCTTGCGTGTTTTCCACCGTACACTGCGGCAAATAGCCTTTTGCAATCAAACCCCAAACCGGATTGACCCATGTCAAATACCAGTCTTACGGTTCGCGCCATCACGCGTTCGAAAAACGACGATCAAAGAGCGGGGCGAATAAGCTTATGCGCCAGGATACAACAGCCGGTGGTAGTGGAGCAGATGCGCTTTTAATAGCGGTCATTATTGCAGCGGGCGCCTTGTGGTCGCTGATCGCTGCGGCGCGTGCGGTCGATCCGCTGATGGAGTTTCATGCGCTCATCTTTTTAGGTGCGTTTATCGTTGGCGGTTTCGCCCTTGGCTCCCATGTGTTTGGCGGCCGTCCGGTCGATTACAGCGGTTATCAGTTTGATGTGGTAAAGGCCGGGGTGATTGCCTCGATGTTCTGGGGCATCGCCGGGTTTCTCGTCGGCGCGATTATCGCTTTCCAGCTCGCCTTTCCTCAATGGCTCTATTTCGACAACGCGCCATGGACAAATTTCGGACGGCTTAGGCCGCTTCATACGTCGGCAGTGATTTTTGCGTTCGGCGGCAATGTGCTGCTCGCGACATCATTTTACGTCGTGCAGCGAACTTGTCGTGCGCGATTGTTTGGCGGGCTGACGCCATGGTTCGTTTTCTGGGGCTACAATCTATTTATCGTCGTCGCCGCGACGGGTTATCTCATCGGCGTTACGCAATCAAAAGAATACGCCGAGCCTGAGTGGTATGCTGATCTTTGGTTGACCATCGTCTGGGTTGCTTATCTACTCGTTTTTCTTGGTACTATCTTAAAACGGAAAGAGCCGCATATTTATGTGTCGAACTGGTTCTTCCTGTCATTCATCGTCACCATCGCGATGCTGCACATCGTCAACAATCTGGCGATGCCGGTTTCGGTTTTCGGATCGAAGAGTTACTCCCTGTTTGCCGGCGTGCAGGATGCGCTGACCCAATGGTGGTACGCCCATAATGCGGTCGGATTTTTCCTGACCACCGGTTTTCTTGCGATCATGTATTATTTCATTCCGAAACGGGTCGAGCGGCCGGTCTGGTCCTATCGCCTGTCGATCGTGCATTTCTGGTCGCTGATCTTCATCTATATCTGGGCGGGTCCCCACCACTTGCATTATACGGCGCTGCCGGAATGGGCGCAGACCCTCGGCATGACGTTCTCGGTCATGCTGTGGATGCCGTCCTGGGGCGGCATGATCAACGGCCTGATGACGCTTTC
>JANQOV010000112.1 GCA_028285645.1 Hyphococcus sp. | reverse complement strand
GATACGATTTCCGGCGCCGGGCCCAACAGCGCCCTGCCCCATTACCGCGTCTCGACCGAGTCAAACACAAAGCTAGAACGCGGCAATCTTTATCTTGTCGACTCCGGCGGCCAGTACCTTGATGGCACGACGGACATTACCCGCACGGTACCCATTGGTGAGGCGACAGATGAAATGCGTGATCGCTTCACGCGTGTTTTGAAAGGCCATATTGCGCTCGCGACCATGAAATTCCCGCACGGAACAACAGGCCATCAGCTTGACGCCATGGCGCGCAAACCGCTGTGGGACGCCGGCCTCGATTACGATCACGGCACCGGCCACGGGGTCGGCTCGTTCCTCGGCGTTCATGAAGGCCCGCAGCGCATCGCCAAAGCGGCGAATGATCAGGCGCTGAAGCCCGGGATGATCCTGTCTAACGAGCCCGGCTATTATAAAGAAGGCGCGTTCGGCATCCGGATCGAAAACCTGATCGTCGTGACACCGCCGAAGCCCGTCGATGGCGGCGAGCGCGACATGATGGAATTCGAGACCATCACCTTCGCCCCGATCCATCTTGATCTCGTCAATGTCAATTTGCTGACGGACGATGAGCGCGCCTGGTTGAACGCATATCATGTGCAAGTGCGTAAGAAGCTCGGCGCCTCCATCCCGGCGGCGATCAAGGACTGGTTTGATGAAGCAACAAGGGCGGTTTGAGATTACAACCCGCTTAGACCTGTCAGCGCGACGCTTTTAAAGCCCCCCACGCCAGCAAAAGCTATAAAAACACGCATTTTTGGTTGAGCCAAGCGCAGTGAATTCGTGCTAGACTCAACTTGTGCAGTCATACTTTAGCGCTCGCGGAGTTCTCTCTAGCGACATGAAAATTATCGGATCGCCAAGCACAAGCCGGAGTTGAGAAGCGGATGCGAAGAACAGAAGTAAGATCACAACGGCGCTGGTGGCTTAATCCGCCACTGCTTGTGATCATCTTTGTCGCTGTTTCCATCGTGCTTGCGGTTTCAGGATCGCTGGATGAGCGTCCAACCCGCCAATCGGGCAATCAATATTGGGAAACGTTTGTTCAACGCCCGGCGCTGCCGTTGGAGGATGCAGCCATTCTTGGCACATGGCGGCGCGACATCCAATTGAGCGCAGACTCTTCTGTCACTGTCCACTGCGGCTTGCGGTCTTATGGCCTCACCACCGATGGCAAAGAACGTTTCCTCGATAATGTGTCCAGCGGGCGCGCCGAGGGCTGGGCGCGCGCCGAGGCGAACGAGCCCCTACCTGATCTGATAAGCCGCAAAACGCCCTGTCTTCGTGAGCCTGATACGTTCATGAGTAAGATATTGAGTAAAATCAGCGCCGCCTGGAATGAACCGCAAAACCCGCGATATCGGCGCGTATCAGAAACGGAAAACATGATCATGCGCGGCGTCTTCGATGATCGTTCCGACCAGGTCTTCGTTTGGTTTGCCGTTCGTTCAGACTGACGTCGCTGCGCGTTGCAATATGCAGCGGCTCATCGCCGACCTACAAGCCGCCGAGACCAATCAGCGTGCCGCCATCGATGACAATCTGTTGCCCCGTCATCCAGCGCCCTGCGGGCGACGCTAAAAACACCGCGGCCCCTGCAATATCGTCAGGCTCGCCGAAACGGCGCAGCGGCAGTTTCTCGGTCATCATCTTTTCCATCTTCGGATCTTTCCAGAGCGCCTCAGCAAATTTCGTTTTGACGACGCCCGGACAGATGCAGTTGACGCGCACATTGTCCGGCCCCGCCTCCACCGCAAGGTTGCGCGCGAGCTGTAAATCGGCGGCTTTGGAAAGATTGTAAGCGCCGATCGCAGACGACCCCACAAAGGCGCCGATGGAAGAAACGATCACAATCGCGCCGTCCTTCTTCGCGCGCATGTCCGGCAGCACCATATGCGCGAGCCAGTGAGACGCTTTCACGTTACAGGTCAGGA
>JANQOV010000072.1 GCA_028285645.1 Hyphococcus sp. | reverse complement strand
TTGGGCGCCGGCGCCAGCGCCGGACGAGAAGGCCCTGCAGTTCATTTGGGCGCCACCATCGCTTCCGTTTTGGATCGGCATTTCGGTTTTAACGCCAAGCATAGACGCACGCTGCTCGGCTGCGGCGCAGCGGCGGCTGTAGCGGCGAGCTTTAATGCGCCGATCGCCGGCGTGCTTTTTGCGCTCGAAGTCATCCTCGGCAATTACGCATTGTCAGTATTCGGCCCCATCGCCGCAGCGAGCGTTACATCAGCCATCATCACACGCATTCACCTGGGCGACTTTCCCGCCTTTGCGCCGCCGGATTACGGCGCCGCTGCAGCTATCGACATCGCGTTGTCGGCCAATCTCGGCGTCATATGCGGGCTTATCGCAGCGGTGTTTCTCTTGTCTGTGCGCGGCTTGACGGAACAAACCCGAAAGACGGCGCACGCTTTTGGTCTTCCGCTGTTTTTGTTGCCGCCCCTCGGCGGGATCATCATCGGCCTTATCGGCGCCTTTTATCCGGAAGTCTTCGGCGTCGGATATGAAACGGTCACCAATGCGCTCAACGGCGAATACGCAATCACCCTTTTGATCATTCTGGTGCTCGCAAAAAGCGCCGCAACCGTCGTAACGCTTTCCTGCCGGTTTGGCGGCGGCGTCTTCGCGCCGGGTCTCGTCATTGGCGCGTTGGCGGGGGCGGCGTTCGGCGCAACCCTCGCGGAGTTTGTTCCAGGCGCAACTGCAAGCCCGGTTTACTACGCTATGGTCGGCATGGGCGCCGTCGGCGGCGCAGTGCTCGGCGCGCCGATTTCGACAACACTCATCGTGTTTGAAATGACTGGCGAATACGGCATCACCATTTCACTCATGGTTTCCGTAGCGCTGGCGACGCTGATCGTTCAGGCGATTTGCGGCAAGTCCTTCTTCCACTGGCAGCTATCGCGCCGCGGCTATGATCTCTCGGAAGGACCGCAAGGGGTCATTCTGCAAACCATCAGGGTGCGCGACGTTATGGAAAAGATGCCGCCGGGCGCGCCGCTTTCAAAAGAGGCTGTGCGTCTTGAACGGCGCCAATCGCTTGGCGAAGCGCTCGCCATTCTGAACGAAACTCATGAGGACGGCTTGCCGGTCGTGGCGACATCGGAACCAGATATCGTTGTCGGCTATCTCTCTCGAGTAAAGGCGCTTGCTGCGTATAACAAGGCGCTCATCGACGAACATATTGAACATCATACTTAATTGGGCGCTGTGTCGTCAGCAACGCATGAGTAGCGTTCTTAATCCCTGCAAGCAAAGACCGACCTTCATTCGGCGCTGGTGGTCGTCAGCGCAGCTTAGCGCCATATCTATTAACGCTAAAACGAGAAGTAAGGATGAGTTGTCCTAATCTATTAATACATTAGTACGCCGTTTTTACCGGCGCCTTTTCTGCTGTTCGGGAACGACTGCAAAAATGTCTTTGCCTTGTCACGGGTAACGAATGCCATTTAAAGCCTACCCGTCAACATGGCGCGCAGCAGCATCAGCCGTTTAACCACCGGAAAACGTCCCTGCTTTTTCAAGTAGCGCTTGGTGAGCACCAGATGCAAAACTGCCGGCGTTTGCCGGGGGGTAAGCCTGCGCAGGTTTTCGCCTGCATATTGTTGGTCGGCGGCATATGTCGAAATCTCAGCGTCAAGGTTAGGTGCAAGTTGCGCTCCGTCCCGCGCCAACGCAAAGAGAACGCCGGCGCACCGCACTTCTTCATCCGACGCATCGCCACCAAGAAGACCCACAGCCGCCACATCCACGTAAGCAACCGCGTTTTCAAGGAATGCTGTTAGATCGTTTATGTCGGCGAATGTCTTGTCATATAGGAGGCGCGCCGTGGCGTCGATCGCTGATCCCATCAGCGCCGCCGCCGCGTCATCCGCCAGCAAGTTCACCGCAGCAATTTCCTGAACGACGGGATGCGCACGCGGCATTTTGCCTTGGCGTATTTCATCAAAGGCTTCGCGCCACCACTGTAGGCGAATTTCACCGAGCGGCGGTTCCGACACAAGCGACGGAATGCGCTGTAATTCCGTATGAAAAGCATAGAGCGCGATCAGCTTGCGCTGGTCGGCGTCGCCGGCATAGCGCGCCGCGAGCCATCTGTCTTCGTCACGTTGCCTGACGAGTTTCAGGCACTCGGCTGCAGACTGGATGACAGGCTTCGCCAAGGCAATTTCATCGGCGCCTCTTTACGCCGTCCCCAATCCCAAACTGCTGCGCGCAAGGCGCGCAGCAGTTTTGTTCTTAAGACAACCGGAAAAGACCTTGCGCCGCCACCATGGAGAACAGCATCGGCACCGACAAAACCGTGTTTGTTCTTGAAAACAGCATTGCGGTTCTTGCTGACTTGGCTTTGTCGTCGGCGGAAAGGTCGGGATACTTGTTTGCGATATTCAGCGCCTTTTGCTGGTTCGGCCAAATCACAAACCAGACGTTGAACCACATGATGATGCCAAACCACATGCCGATGCCGAGCGCCGTGTGACCGGGGACGGCAAAGCCAGTTGAAGCGCCAAGGGTCATCACACTCAAGAAATAGGCGTTTAAGTAAGCAAGAATGAGCCCCGTTACAATCGTTGACATGGCGCCCCAGCGGAACCAGAACAACGCCTCCGGTGCAATGTGTTTTCCGATTGCCGGTTTTTGTTCGTCAGGAATTTTCGGCATGGTCGGTATCTGCACAAAGTTGAAGTACCAAAGCAGCCCGATCCACATCACGCCGGACAGAACGTGCAGCCAGCGGAAAAAGAAACGCCAGAAGCTGGCGTCAAGAGCGCCGCCCCAAACCGTCAGATAAAGTAGCAGCAGAACGACCGCGAGCGCGCAGCCCGCAATCACCGCATTTCTCAGATTGGTCAAAACCGCTGTCATGGGTTGGTCTCCCTCTTCTCTTTCCAGGGAATGGCGATCCCCGGACCCTGCCTGCTTCTGGAAACGCAACGAAAACAACCCATTAAACCGTGAGCCGCCGCCACACGCAAGTGCGACGCAGGTTCAATTGAGGATCAAAGATGACGATTACCCTTCCCGACCTTCCCTATGGCCGCAGCGATCTGGCCCCGCATATTTCCGAACAAACGCTCGATTTTCACTATGGCAAGCACCATCAGGCCTATGTGGACAAGCTTAATAAGATGATTGACGGTGGGCCTTTGGCGAATGTCGCCCTTGAAGAGATTATTCATGACGCTGTTGGCGACAGCGCCAAGGCGGGCGTTTTCAACAACGCCGCGCAAGTCTGGAATCACACCTTTTACTGGAACTCCATGGCGCCCAAGGGCGGCGGCGCGCCCACAGGTGATATTGCTTTAGCGATCAAAGACACGTTTGGCGGCCTTGACGGTTTCAAAGAAGAGTTTGCGAACGCTGGCGCTGCGCAATTCGGCTCCGGCTGGGCCTGGCTGGTCGCGAAGGACGGCAAACTTGAAATCCGCAAAACGCCGAATGCGGAAACGCCCTTGACCGACCAAAGCTGCAAGCCGCTTCTAACCATGGATGTTTGGGAGCACGCTTATTATCTCGACTTTCAGAACAAGCGACCCGCCTATATCGAGACCTTTATCGACAAGCTCATTAATTGGGACTTTGCCAATCAGAACCTCACAAAGGTTTAGGCGCACGCGTAGGCGACAACAAAAAACCCCGGCGGTGTCGCCGGGGTTTTTCAATGCGATAGTGTGATGACTAGTTTAATTCAAACGAGAAACCAGCATACACAAATCGACCAATCGGACTGACAGGCGTTCCTGTCGACCCAATGTCAGGCCGCTGATTCAGCATGTTGTTAACGCCGACATAGATATCCGCATTTTCGCGGATAGAATATCGGACTTGAACGTCGTGCGTTGAAAGAGCGGATGATCTTCCAGGCTCAAACAAGATGATGCCTTGATCAGCTGCAGCATCGAATTCGTCGATCTCATCCCGGAAAATGCGATCGCGAAAGCGCCACCGATAGTTAACTGTCAATGCTTCATACAACCATGTCAAATCCAGTGCGCCTGTGTGCACCGGCGCGTCATCGCCAAGCAAAGTAACTGCTTCATCTCGCTCTTCATCGGCTTGCTGTCCAGGCAGACTGACGACGTCAAGACGCTCAAGGTAACTGCCAATGTATCTTAGATTGAACTGACCGATATTCTCGAGACCGACGGACGCTGGATCCCAGAGATAATTGACTTCGTAATCTATGCCTGACGTTTCAAAAAACGCCACATTGACCGGCACCACGGAGAGGAAACTCAATCCGCCGTCCGCTCGTCGATCAATGAGCGAGCAGAAGTTATTGTTGATTGACGGCAAATCGACGCACTGATCGACAATGTCCTGGCTTGCGGGCGGGATAATGCCGTCCGCAATCTTGATGTTAAAATAGTCCGCCGTGAATGTAAGATTGTCGATGAAACGCGGCTGATACACAAAGCCAGCGGTCCAAGTCGTCGCTTTTTCCTCTGTGAGATCTGGATTGCCGCCAAGCACGCCCGGGAACGTCGCGTTCAAGATATCGTCGCCCTGGAAGGTTGTGGGATCGACGCCAAGCGGCGTCAGGATCGCTGAACAATTCGCAGCCCGCAGTCCCGGATTCGATGCAAGCGGAATATTGTCAACGTCGCACGGGTCGTCAGGCAGGAAGAAGGACTGGTTTTGCGGGCTAAAAAGCTCGCTAATATTTGGCGCGCGAACCGCTTTCGAATAGGTGCCGCGGAACCTTATGTCCTCGACCGGCGAATAGACGCCGCCGACATTCCATGCGAGCGTACCGCCGATCGTTGAATAATCGGAAACGCGAAACGCCGCATCCACTGCGAATAATTCAGCAAAAGGTCTATCCTTGATCAGCGGCACGCTGATTTCGCCATACCCTTCGAAAACATTATATTCGCCGATTGTCGGCCTGATCAGATTGCCGAATGTAAAGCCTGATATGTTGATTTCCGGCGGGAAGTCCTCACTGTTTTCGTCCCGATACTCCAAACCGAACGCGAACCCGACAGGTCCTGCGGGCAGTTCGAATACGCCGGATGAGTCGCCTGACAAAGTCGCAGATACAACAAGCTGATCAAGCTTGCCGGTGCGAAGGCTGTCGTCATTGACGAAGTCAATAGCCGCTTGCGATGCGTTTCCAAGGCCGAACAAATTAAGCGCCTCGCACCCGCTGCCCGAACCCGGCGTGAAGAATGGCGTCGTGCCGAAATTGTCAGGCGTAACGGTCGTGTTAAACGCATCGAAGAAACCAAGGAACCCGAAACCGCCCGGAAACGGAATTTGCGGCGGTAGCGCCGTCGGATCGAGGTTGGTTCGACATGTCGGCTGACCGGTTGACGGATCGACCACCGCGTCGAGCGCCGCATAGAAGCGGTCGAGGACGAGATTGTTGGTGGCGATGAAGTCTTCTGACGTGCGTCCGTAAACGAAGGACATAACAAGATTGAGGTTGTCGAACGTCGACGGGAAGACCGTCGTTTCAAGTCCGGTCGCCACCCGGAAAGTGCGGCGTGTAATGTCTTCGCCCCGGCGGCCGAGTTCGAACGTATCGTGAGATATATACACCGTATCAGTTCCCGCGAGCGCCGCCGCATCACGGATCGCTTGCGGCGTAAATGGATTTTCGTTCACGAGAATTGGCACCAGGTCGTTAAAGGTCGGGCTACCCTCGGACGCCGATTCAACCTGGGCGAATTTGAACTCAAGAAAACCGCGCACGTTCGAACTGAAGTCGTAGTGCGTGATAACATTCCCGACATAGCGCTCAATGTCTGACGTCAGGCTGCCGATAAAGTCGAGGTTTCTTGTCGAACTGCCGCCGATCGTGTTGCGGAAGCTAATCGGCTGGCCAAGATCGTACGGATCGCCATCGCCTTCAAAGTCGAAGAGCAGGTCAAAACCGTCAAAGAAGTCGATTGCGACAGCGCCTTCCGGGCTTGCAAAAGCGATTGTCGAATCCGCCAAGAAAACGCGTTGACGCACATCCGGACCATTCGGATCGAAGTCCGGATTGTCGAGCAGCGTGAACCATTCGGTGCTCGTAAAACGGTCATTCGCGTTAATGCCGTTCTCTTTTGAATACTCAAATGAAACAGCGATGTTTCCCCGGTCATCCGCGAAGTTTGTACCGGCGAGAATGCTTGCAAAATAAGTTTCAGCGTCGCCGTCGTCCGGCGATAAACCGCCTTGGCCGCGTACGGACAGTCCTTCAAAATCGTCCTTCATAATAAAGTTGACGGCGCCGGTGACGGCGTCCGCGCCATAGACCGCTGACGCGCCGCCCGTTAAAACGTCAACGCGCTCAATCAGATCAACCGGTATCGTGTTTATATCGACCGCCGTTGACGATGCCGTACCCCCAACATGGCGGCGGCCATTGACCAGAACGAGCGTGCGATTACTGCCGAGATTGCGCAGGTTCAGCGTGTTGACGCCGGTCGTCCCGATTCCAAGATTAGTTGCATCGTCATTGTCTTGCGATCCGACAAGCGCCGGCACTTCATTTAGAAACTCGACGATATTCGTCTCGCCGGAGAGAGCGATGTTTTCCGACGTGACAGACGTAATCGGCGATGGCGCTTCTAACGCCGGACGCTCAATGCGCGTGCCGGTGACGACAATGACGTCATCGTTGTCACTTGCTTCTGCACCTTCGTTTTGTGCAAACGCCGGCGTCGCCAATACCGCCGAAATCGCCAGTGTGCTGGTTCCAAGGAAATAGCCTAATGATCTGGGCGCAATGCGCGCCCGTGCATTGTTTGACATCGGAGAGCCCTCTTACGTTGTTGAACTCCGCGCTTTTGCGCGTGAGGTCCTCCGAGCAGAATGTCTGGCAGAACGTATCCCGAGAGCATGTTCAGGATCGGTGACAAGGGCGCTCAAGGTCAATGGGCAGCACTTCCCAAGCCTGATCTTTTGCCGAGAGCGTGATATTTTTGTGACGCCTTCGCGCCCCGAGCCGGAAGATTTTTGAGGTCTGGCAAGGCTTTCGGCGGGTTAGAAGTCAGGGCGTTGCTGTTGCAGCGCTCTGTTTTGACCAGTCGCGCTTGACCCCTGTAGTTAACAACAGCGGCGAGGCGACAAAGACCGACGAATAGGTGCCGATCAAAATGCCCCAGATCATCGCAAAGGTGAACCCGCGCAACACTTCGCCGCCGAAAATGTAAAGAGAAACCAGCGCTAAAAGCGTCGTCACGGAGGTCATGATCGTCCGCGACAGGGTTTCGTTGATCGAAATATCAAGAAGCTCCGCAAGATCCTTTTTCTTGTACTTGCGCAGATTTTCCCGCACGCGGTCATAGACGACAACCGTGTCGTTCATGGAATAGCCGACAATGGTCAAAATGGCGGCGATAATTTCAAGCTTGAATTCAAGGCGCGTTACCGAGAAGACGCCAAGCGTGATGATGACGTCATGAGCGAGCGCGGCAATCGCGCCGAGTGAAAACTGCCACTCGAACCGGAACCAAATGTAGATCAACATGGCGCCAAGCGCGAGCACAACGGCGATGATGCCTTTTTGGATCAGCTCTCCTGAAACTGCGGGACCGACGACTTCAATTTTTCGGAACTCGACATCTTCGCCGAGCAGATCCCGCAACGCCGTTTGCGCTGCGGAAAGCGCCGCCTGTTGCGCTAATTCGTCGGCGCGCTCTTGATTAGCCGTTGGGTCGCCTTCTGCATCCGGCTCAACGGCGGCTGCGTCTTGCTGTTCGATAAAGACGACAACCGCCGGTTCTGAGCCCGTAAAATCCTGGATCTCCTGAACCTTAACATCGCCAAGTCCCAACCCGCCGATGGCGGTGCGGACTTCGCCAACATCGATGGGCTCCGAGTCGGCAACCTCGATGGTGACGCCGCCGCGAAAATCAACGCCGAAATTAAGGCCCATGGTCATAAGGGCGACTACCGATCCCACCAGCAACAAGCCAGAGACCGCAGCCGCGATCAAACGGTATTTCGTAAACGGAACGCTTGTGCGGTCGGGGATCAGTTTGAAGTGCATGGGGTCCTTACGCCTTTACAGTTTGAGTTCTTTTGGACGTTTGGACAGAAGGTATCCGCCAGCGAAAACGCGCGTCAGCACATAAGCAGTAAAGACCGAAGTAACGACGCCGACGGCAAGCGTAATCGCAAAACCGCGCACAGGGCCTGCGCCAAGCTGGAACATGATGAGCGCCGCAATAAATGTCGTCACATTAGCGTCAATGATCGCCGACCAGGCTTTTTGGTAGCCGGTTTCCGCAGCATTGATGGGCGCTTTCCCATTCAGAAGTTCTTCGCGTATGCGCTCAAAGATCAGCACATTCGCGTCAACAGCCATGCCGATGGTGAGGACGATGCCGGCAATGCCCGGCAAGGTGAGTGTCGAGCCGAACAGCGATAGCGCGCCGGCGATCAAGATGACATTGGCGATAAGGGCAAGGTCCGCATAGATCCCGAACCGGCCATAGCTGATCACCATATAAACGATCACTGCAGCAAAGCCGATGATCAACGCCATGGTTCCGGCCTCGATGGAGTCGCGACCAAGGTCTGGCCCGACCGAGCGCTGCTCCATGGTCGTCAATTCCGCCGGCAGCGCGCCAGAGCGAATGAGAAGCGCCGTTTCCGCTGCTTCGACAGCGGTGAAGTTGCCGGTGATGCGGCCCGACCCTTGGGTAATCGCCGACTGAATCCGCGGCGCGGAAATGATCTGCTCGTCAAGAACGATGGCGAAAATCGCGCCAATATTGTCTCGCGTGTAATCGCCGAAACGTCGCGCGCCACGAGAATCAAACCGGAAATTGATCTGGAATCCGCCGCCGTCCGTGTTCTGACTCATGGAGGCGTCCACCACCATGTCGCCGGTGACTTCCGGGTCTTCGAACAATACTAACCCGCCGGGGCCTTCGCTTTCTGTGTATGGCACGTAGATGCGCCCTGGCGGCAACAGCCCCGCCGCTGCGTCTTGGGCGTCGACCGATGGATCATGACGGTGAAAACTGAGCTGGCCCGAACGATTGATGATCCGTTTCAGCGCCTCGGGGTCATCGTCGCCCGGCACCTGCACCACAATCCGGTCTGTTCCCTGCGGCGCGATCGAGACTTCGCGATTGCCGGCGGGATCAATCCGTTGGCGCACCACCACCATTGAATCGCTAACCGCTTTTGACGCAATCGCCCGCTTGGCTTCCGGCGTCATGCTGACGTCGATGCGCCCATTACTGGCGGACACGGTGTATTCCCGGGAGCCAATCCCGCCCAGCGCGCCGCCAAGACCGCCCCTTGTGAGATCACGAATGCGCGTTTCCGCTTCATCTTCATCGCCCGCATCGCGCAAGCGAAGACTGATCACATCCGTCTGCGGATTATAAGCGAGATTGTCGATGGCGATGCGCTCGCGTCCCGCCGAACGGTTTGGCCGCAATTCGCGCCTGATCTCTCCCATCATGGCGCGCATGCGATCGTCGATGACTTTGTCCGTATCAACGCCTAGCAGCAGGTAAGACCCGCCTTGCAAGTCGAGGCCGAGATTGATTGTGCCCTTTGGCAAAAAGGCGGGCAGGCTCTCTCGTGTTTCCTCTTTTAGAAAATTCGGCGCAGCGAAAATCGCGCCCAACAGGACAAGGCCCAAAACAGCCGCGGTTTGAATTCTCGTAAACTGAAGCATGGCCGCCTGCGCTCTGTTCGGTCGAGCCCAGTCCCTTCCTATTGATCGTTGGCGGGTTCGGTTTTGGTGCGGACGTCGCTCAAAGTCGCCTTGACGATTTTGACGGTGACGTTGTCCGCAAGCTCAACCATGACTTCCGTATCGTCGAGCACTTTCGTTACCTTGCCGACAATGCCGCCGGCGGTCACAACAACATCGCCGCGGCGGACGTTGGTGACCATTTCGAGATGCTTTTTGCGCGCCTGCTGTTGCGGGCGGATCAAGAGAAAATAGAAAATCACGAAAATGAAAATCAGCGGCGCGAGCTGGATAAACGGATTGGGCGCTGCGGCGTCAGCCTGAGCAAAAGCGGGCGAAATCCACATGGGGCATGATCTCCTTAAGGAAGGCTGGAACCGGCACTTTGCAGTGGCGGAGACAAAAAAGACCGAAACGCCGGTCGCCTGCCCCGCATGAATAAAGACTGGCGGATATATAGCGATCACGCCCCGGGTTGCAACGACGCTGTTGGCCAAGGCCGAGCAAATTCTCCCGGCAATGGAAATTCGGTCATTTTGCCGCCGAAAGCGGAGCTGAGCCCCGAAACGTCGCCCGCTTAGTCTTGCGCATCCTGCGGCAACGCCGCCAGGGCGTCGACGGCAAATTTTATGATGTCAAAACGGGCGCCGCCATTGTCGTCAAAGCCGCGCCGGACAATCAGGACGTTGCGCTCGGGAACAATCACAAGATGCTGCCCGCGATTGCCGAGCGCCGCATAGGTTCCTTCCGGAAGGCCGTGGCGGGGGCCGAATAGCCAGAATTGCGCGCCATAGCCGCCGCGCTGGCTGCCGTCGGAGCGCTGCGGCGCAGGCTGGTCGGGCGCAGGCGTCACTGCGAAGTCCGCCCAGCCCTCAGGGAGAATGCGCTTGCCTTCCCAAACGCCGTTATTGAGATAAAGCAAGCCAAGCCGCGCAAGGTCCCGGGCGGTTGTCCACACCTGGCTCGACAGAATAAAATCGCCGTTCCAGTCAGTTTCAAGAAATGTATGGTCCATGCCGATCGGATGCAGAACCTTTTCAAAAGGATAAGCCAGAAACGCCTGGTCGTCGTCCATCCGCTCACGCAATGTCCGTATCAGGATCATCGTATCGTTATTGGCGTAGAACCACCGCGACCCAGGTGTTGCGATGAGCCGGCGGGTGATCGCGTGATCAATAGCGCGTCCGCCGCCGAAATAAACATCGTCGGTTCGATTGCCGGCAGGGCCGGCGTCAAGCCCGCTCGACATATGTAAGAGATCAACAACTTTAATGGCCGCGCGCGGATCTCCGGGCGCCGACCAGGCTTCAAGCGCAGCGGGCTCGTCAATGTCTATCAATCCATCCTCAACCGCAGCGCCGATAATCGTCGCCGCAATTGATTTCGCAACAGACCAAGTTCGCTGGGGCGTTGTGGCGTCGAACCCTTCCCGATAGTTTTCAGCAATCACAACGCCGTTCTTGACCACGACCAGTGCTGTCGTTTCCGTGCCTTCCCCATAAGTCGCGCGATCGAATGCGGCGGAAACAACCGCTTGCAGACCTGCATCGTCGCTCAGCGCTGTGGGCAAAGGTTGCGTCAGTTTGCGTGTTTGTTTGATGGAGACCCTCGGAACACGAGCTCCGTCTGCGCCGCTTGGCAATTGCACACAGCCGAGATGCGGACGCCATTGTGCAACGCGCGGCGGGAAACCATCACCGAAGGAAACGGATACGCGCTTTTTCTTTTCGTCCACGTCCGCTGCAGGCAGCGTTCCCAGCGCTGCGCGGTAGCCCGGATAAATGCGGTGAAGTTCGTCGCCTGTAATTTGTTCCACCGTCCGGCCCGCATTGAAATGCGCTGAACAAGTGAAAGCCGCCTTGTAGCCGGCGACCAAAGAAAGGTGATCGGGAGTAAAATCGTCAGCCTTCGCTGCGCTAACCAAAGAGGCGCTAATCGACAGGGCTGCTATTGCCGCTCTTTTCATTGTTTTTCCCTTGCTTGTGTAATTCCGCCAAAACGCCGCCGATTGCGGCCAGAACGCCAACGCCGCCCGCCAGCACTGCAAGCGCGTAAGCGCCCTCCATCAGAGCGAACCCGGCGAGCAAGGCCAACACCAAGACAACATGAACGACGATTAAACGGATCATGCCTCTTCTTTCGCCGTAGTCGCAGCGGCGTTAAAGCCGACCTTAATAAATCGGCTGAATATCGACCGGCAGCTCGGTCATGGAGGCGATCACCCCCTCGGCTCTGGCGTCGAGTTTCGCATAATCGTCGAGGAACGTCTTTGCTACGTCGTAATTCCCGTCGCCCTGCACTATCACCACTTTTGCCGTTAGGTCGCTCATCGCTTGCGCGAGCTTATCGAAATCGAGCCTAAACCGGCCGGCTTCCTCGTCCCAGGTCGCAGCACCTGACTCAATGAAATACGTGTACTGAAAAGCAGCGCCGCGCGCATGGGCGGCGACAGTGCCGAAACGCATGGACCTGAACAGGCCAACAAAATGCGTTGCAAGATAGCTGTCGCGTTCGTCTGCTGAAAGTTCGCCGCGTTCCATCATATAGAGTACGTTGTAGCCGCCCATGACATCGGCCTTGCCTTCTTCGATGGGCGAATAAAGCTCCTGCAATTGCGCGGCGACCGTTGTTTCCTCGCCATCGACGGTAATCGTGCCCGGTCCGAGGCTGTGCGAAAGCTCATGAAACAGCGTTTTGTTTTGCATGTGCTGTTTTTTGAGGAGCCCAGCCTGTTCCGGAACCAGCACCAGCTCCGCCATGGGCGCAAGGATGCGATCGAACTTGGCGCCGAGAACATTATTGAGAATGACCTTCTTCGCGCCTTTCGCTTCACGCACCCGTTCGTCATTCGGGAGATTGAAGGCGATGGTCTGAACGCCCGGGACATTATCGCCGCCGCCGTGCACCTGATAGGTCGCCGCAATCGGCGACTCAAAACCCCGCTTGAAATTCTTGTAGCTTTCATCAACCGGAAGGTTTGCTTCCATGTCGCGCAGGAAATCTTTGTATTTGGCGAGCGCAGCGCTTTCTTCGGGATTCTTGACAGTAATGAACGCTTCATATGCGGTTTTGTAGCCGAACAACGCGTCCGTGTAGACTTCATATGGTCCGATCGCCGCTTCGATGGGACCCTCAAGGTCCATCCACGCGATTTCTGACTCGTAGTAGTCGTCTGACAAAAACGAATCTGCCCGCAAGTTCAGAAAGTTTTTTAAACTCTCATTGCTGGTCATGTCGGCGGCTTCGCGCATCAGCGCCGCCGCCGGCTGAAGCCATGCCGCATACATTGTTGAATAGGGAATCGCTTCAAGTCCGCCGCTCGCCGGATCGCGCACAATGATCGTGTAGCCGGAGCGAAACGCGTCTTCATCTTCCGGATGATCAGCGATCCATTGTTCAAACTCTTCTTTGGTCATGTCGGGCGGATAAAACCCTGCGCCCAACGGCATCGGCGCATCGCCATAAAAGGGCTTGTTTTCGTTGAGCGTGTCCCAGGGACCGAAATGCAAGTCGAACAGGTTCAGCAATAGGTCCTTGTCCGGCTCGTCGCTTGCGGCAATTTCGGCGCGCCAGGACGGATTATGGGGACTGCGCTGTCGCAAATAGATTTCCGACATCAAAACGCCGACTTCATTCAGCTTGTTAATCACCGCGCGTTCTTCGTCCGTAAGAAACGACGTGTCGGGGTTCATCTCGACCACCGCGAATTGAGCTCGCATCGCCCGGAGCGCTGCTTCATCGGCAACGAAGCCGTTACCATCTGTTGTGTCCGTCGCCTGCGTCGCATCTGCTGCAGTGTTTTCCGGCTGCGTTTCCTTTGTTTCGGCGTTATCGCCTTGGCCGCATGCTGCAGCGCAAAGCGCGATCAACGAAACAGCGAGCAGTTTGTTCATTTTGGAGTCTCCTGGCGGTACGCGGTTTTCGCGCAGCATAGGGGCATCAATCGCGGAGTTGAACCCCGCCATATTCCCGCCTTGCGGGCGTGGCAGGCTTGGCTTAATTCTGGCTTTTGAGTGATTTGTGTTTGAGGGGATCCCCGCATGAAACAGTTGATCGCGGTCTTCGGCATCGTCGCAATGACGGCGCTCCAGACAGTTGCAGCGCAAACCGGCGACTTCGAAGAGTGGCTTAAAGGGTTTCGCGCAGAAGCCATGGCCGCCGGCATCGAGAAATCTGTTTTGGATGAAGCATTCGCCGGCGTTGCGATCAATCAACGGGTTTATGAACTCAACGAAAACCAGCCTGAATTTTCACGCGCCATCTGGGACTACCTCGACAGCGCCGTATCGGAAACGCGCATCGAAAAGGGGCGCACAATGCTGGCGGAGCACCGCTCGCTTCTAACGCAGATCGAAAGCGCATATGGCGTTAATGCCGAAATCCTGGTCGCCATTTGGGGACTTGAATCCTCCTACGGTCGGATCATGGGCGATCACGACGCCATAGCCGCCCTCGCAACACTTGCTTTTGAAGGCAGACGCACGGGTTACGGCCGATCGCAGTTGATGGGCGCCCTGAAGATTATCCAGAACGGATACGCCTCGCGCGATCAGCTTCGCGGATCCTGGGCCGGCGCTATGGGCCATACCCAATTCATACCCACAACCTATCTCGCTTACGCCATCGACCATGACGGGGACGGCAAGCGCGATATCTGGAACAATCTCGGCGATGTCTTCGCTTCCACCGCAAATTACTTAAGCGCTTCGAAATTCAAGTCCGATGAAAGCTGGGGCCTTGAGGTTCGTCTTCCGGCCGGATTTGACTATGCGCTAGCCGACGCTTCGATTCGCAAGCCGGTTGTTGAGTGGGCGGCGGGCGGCGTCGAAGGCGTGCGCGGCGATCGGCTCTTTGAGCGGTTTGACCCGAACGCCCGCGGCAGGCTGATCCTGCCCGCCGGCGCCAAAGGTCCTGCGTTTCTGGTGTTCGGCAATTTCGGCTCCATTTTGAAATATAATCGATCCACCGCCTACGCCCTTGCCGTCGCCATGTTGAGCGAACGGGGCGCCGGCAGCGATCATTCTGTGGTGGCCGCATGGCCGCGGGAAGATCAGCCCTTGAGTCTTGAACAGCGCAAATCGCTACAACAGGCGCTCAAAGACCGCGGCTATGATCCTGGACCCGTGGACGGCATTATCGGCGCCGGCACCAAAGCGGCGCTGCGTCGCTGGCAAGCCGCCAATGGCCTTCCGGCGGACGGATATGCGTCAACAACAGTACTAAGCGCGCTAATGCGTTGAAATTAAAGCGTAAATAATTTCACAAAATATTCTTCTAGAGGCCTTGCTGCACTGCACAAAAGTCTCTATGTAACGCTCAGCATGTTGCAGCGCACAATTAACAGCGCCGCAACTCCGCAGATGATGCATAAACCAGGGAGGTCCCAATGACCGCTGCAACCACCAAGACAACCGCTGCCGGCGCCGCAAAACCCGCCGCCAAAAAAGCCGCAAAGCCGGCTGAAAGCGTATTCAAGTCCGTTGAAGACTACACCGCCGCCGCTCGCGAGCAGTTCGAAAAAGCCTTCGGCGACTTCTCCGGCAATGCCGAAGAACTTCGCGACCAGTTCGAAACACTTTCGGGCGCCGTCAATGAAGGCTTCAACCGCACACGCGAACACGTAACTGACGTTTCTTCTGAAATCGCAGAAGCTGCCCGCGAAGAAGTTGCGGATGCTGTTCAGTTCGCCAACGATCTCACAAAAGCAAAATCCTTGACTGACGCGCTCGAAATTCAGCGCGACTACTGGACAAACCTTTTCGAAGCACGCGTTGAGCGCACGAAAGAAATCACCGAGCGCTCGATCAACCTCGCGCGTAAAAACGCCGAGCCGTTCGCGGAAGCAAAAGCCCCGAGCTTCTTTGCTGACAGCAAAGCTTTCGAGAATTTCTTTCGCTTTCCGGCGAAAGCCTAAACAAATCGGCAATTAGCCGCTAAGCCTTACTGCCGTGATATCGGCGAAGGGCATAGACCAAGCAAAGCTGGACTGGGACGCGTCCGAAAACGGATTAGCGCCCCGGTCCATTTTTTTTGACGACATCTATTTTTCTGGCGACGGGCCCGCTGAAGCCGCACACGTATTTTTGGACGGCAACAACCTTGCCCGTCGTTTTGCAACCGCTGAACGTTTAGCTATCGGCGAGCTCGGCTTTGGAACTGGCTTGAATTTCCTAAGCACTGTCGCCTTGTGGCGAAAAAAGGCGCCGTCGAACGCCCGCCTTACTCTTCTCTCCATCGAAGCGTTCCCCTTGCACCGTGAGGACATGGAGCGCGCGCATGCTGCGTGGCCGGAACTCGCGTCCATTTCAGCAGACCTGCGCGCCGCTTCACCGCCGGCGGTCGCTGGCTTGCACCGCATCGCTTTCGCCGACGACATAACGCTGCTTCTCTATTACGGCGACGCTGGCGCAGCGCTTGATCAACTAGAAGCCAAAGTCGACGCCTGGTTTCTTGACGGTTTTGCCCCCGCAAAAAATCCCGCCATGTGGTCGCCAGACTTGATGAAAGCCGTCGCTCGCTTGTCGGCGCCAGGAGCGAGCTTTTCGACGTTCACCGTCGCTGGGGACGTGCGGCGTGGGCTCATTAACGCCGGTTTCGACATTGAAAAACGGCCGGGCTTTGGCCGCAAACGGGAGATGTTGACGGGAACGCTAACAGCAGCTCCCGCCCGCCGCTCCAATCGCAAACCGTGGTTTCAAAGCGATGCGCGAACGCTTCTGGCATCCGGCGCGCGCGTCGCGATTATTGGCGCCGGCATTGCCGGGGCAAGCCTTGCTTATGAATGCCGCCGCGCTGGTTTGGCGCCGGTGCTCTTTGATCATCAGGGGCCTGCTGCCGGCGCTTCCGGCAATCCGGCGGGGCTGATTATGCCGCGCCTTGACGCTGAATGGTCGCCCGCCGCCCGGTTTCATGTAAGCGCCTATCTGCATACGCTTCGTCTACTGAACGAATTTAACGAAGCCGCGTCGACGTCACTTTTCAACGCCTGCGGCGCAAGGTGGCTGCCCAGAAACGATACGGACAAAGACAAACTCGAAAAACTTGAGACTTTGCGCCCCTTGCCAGCGGACTGGATGCGATGCGAAGAGGGTGCGCTTTTCTTTCCGCAAGCCGGCGTCGTTGATCCACAAACGTTCGTCAGCCAACTGATCAGCGAAGACCCGGTAAAACTCGAGCGCATTGAGCAAATCAGCCAAACGGATAAGGGCTGGCGACTCATCGGCGACAACACTAGCGAAACCTATGACGCCGTGATCGTCGCTAATGGGCTGGACGCCCTGCGCTTCGCCCAACTGCGTTCGATGCCGCTGAGGGGTTTCGGCGGGCAGATCGATATCTTCGAAAACGCAAATGCGCCGGATAGCGCTGTCGCCTCAGGAACCTATGCAGCGCCGGCGCCGCAAAACGGGGCTGTGATCGGCGCAACCTATGAACACGCTAGCCTTGGCGACAATATTGAGCCATCGAGTGATGCGACCAGGTCGAACATCGAATCGATCAAACGTTTTCTGCCGGAGATCGCCGCTGGGCTCGACACAGGCGCGGCGCAATCGCGGGCATCCATGCGCTGCGCAACACCTGACGGCGTCCCGGTAGTCGGCCCCGTCCCTGACTGGGGCTTTTATGCAAGCGCTTATGACGGGCTGCGCCAGGGCCGCGTTAAGGACTATCCGACTGGACGCATGCTGCCCGGACTTTACGTCTTATCCGGACTTGGATCACGGGGTCTCGTGACGGCGCCGCTTGCCGCTGCGGTGATTGTCGCTGAGCTGACAGGCGCGCCTTCGCCAGTTGACCATGAAGTCAGCCAACGGTTGCACCCGGCGCGGTTTTTCATCCGGGCGCTGAAACGAAAATCGGCGCAAAAATCTTGAAAATGCAGGCTACAGCCACATTTAAGCTTGTCAGGGTACGCAGGAGAGGGCCATGGCTGAATTGCCGCAACGATACATATCAGCGCTCATGTCGGGCGAGGCCGCAGCAATCGCTGCAGCGTTGTTATTCGCAGTCGCGCTTCTCACAGGGATCGTTCGCATCGCAAGGGAGCCGAGTTTGGCGCTCAACAATCTGCGTCCCGGAACGTCGCCTGGTTTGCTTGCGCTTGTCTTGCTGACGCTGTTTGCGTCTCTCGGCGTTATCTTTGCGGCTTACGCCTGATCCCGAGCAGCACTGGCGGCCGGCGCAGCCAAACAATAGCTGGCCGATATTTTTAGAAGTTTTGCAAACTACCGGCGTCGCCCTCAACGCGCCGGCGCGTAAACGCGTGTTCTCTTGCGATAGGGCCCGCGGCGCGTTAAGCCGCTCCGCATCGATCTGGGAGGATGCGCATGCAGGAAACGCCCCACGGCCCCGTCTTCGACAATGTGCTTGAGGGGATCGGCAAAACGCCGATGGTGAAGATCTCTAAGATCGACACAGGCCCTTGTGAACTGTTCTTAAAACTCGAAGCCAACAATCCCGGCGGCTCCATCAAGGACCGGATCGGCGTCGCGATGATCGAAGCCGCCGAGCGCGAAGGAAAGCTAAAACCCGGCGGGACGATTATCGAAGCAACCGCTGGCAATACCGGCCTCGCACTAGCGCTGGTTGCCGCGCAAAAGGGCTACAAAACCATCATCGTCGTTCCCGACAAGATGGCGCAGGAAAAGATCTTCCATTTAAAAGCCCTTGGCGCCGATGTGCGCCTTACGCGCTCCGATGTCGGCAAAGGGCATCCGGAATACTACCAGGATATGGCGGAACGCATCGCGGAAGAAACCGGCGCGTTTTACGTCAACCAGTTCGGCAACGCCGCCAATCCAAAAGCGCATGAGACTTCAACCGGACCGGAAATCCTCGGGCAGATGAACGACGATGTTGACGCCATTGTCGCCGGCGTCGGCTCGGCTGGAACGATCACGGGTCTGTCGCGCTTTTTCACCAACGCCTCACCCAAGACTGAAATCATCCTCGCTGACCCAAAAGGCTCTATACTGACCGATTATGTCAACAAAGGCTCGATCCCCAATGAAGTGGGGTCCTGGCTGGTGGAAGGCATCGGCGAAGATTTTATTCCTGATATTGCAGACTTGTCACACGTCAAAAAAGCCTTTGGCATCACCGACAAGGAAAGTTTCGAGGCGGCGCGCGATCTCCTCAAGAAAGAGGGCATCCTCGCCGGCTCTTCCTCCGGCACCATTCTCGCGGCCGCGCTGAAATATTGCCGCGAGCAAAAAGAGAAAAAGCGCGTCGTCGCTTTTGTCTGCGATCGGGGCGACAAATATCTGTCAAAAATGTTCAATGATTACTGGATGTATGATCAGGGGTTTTTGAAGCGCGCGCCGAAGGGCGATTTGACTGACCTCATCACGCGGCGCCATTCCGAGCACGCCACCGTCACCGTCAAGCCGGATGACACGCTGATGCAGGCTTACGGCAAGATGAAGCTCTACGACATCTCGCAATTGCCGGTGCTCGACGATGACGGAAAAGTGTCCGGATTACTTGACGAGGAAGACTTGTTGTTTGCCGTTGTGAGAAACCGCGACAAGTTCAAGGACCCGGTCAAATCCGCCATGACCTATCGCGTTGAAACCCTCGAGGCCGCACGGCCCCTTGAAGACCTGTTGCCGATTTTCTCCAAGGGCTATGTCGCCGTCGTCCTCGACAATGGAAAATTCGAGGGCCTGATTACGCGTACGGATTTGCTCAACTATTTGCGATTGCAGGTGGCTTAATGTCGATGAAACTCTTCGGTCTGAAAAACTGCGACACCTGCCGTAAGGCGCTGAAAGCCCTTGAAGGGGCAGGCCACGAGCCGGACTTTCACGATGTCCGCGCCGACGGCGTCACCCGCGCATATCTAACCAAATGGGCGAAGGCGGCGGGCTGGGAGGCGCTCCTGAACACACGCTCAACAACCTGGCGGAGCCTTTCGGACAAGGACAAGGCGGGCGTAGACGAGAAAAAAGCCATCGCACTCATGGAAAAGCATCCTGCACTGATCAAACGTCCGGTGATTGAACACAAAGGCGACGTGCATGTGGGCTGGGCCAAAGACAAGCACGACATTTTTGGTGTTTAACCCACGCCCTCGCCTCTTCGGCGCAACCTGAAAGCAGATAGTTGGCTCAATCAGAAATCCGCATTCTCGTTGACGCCGACGCCTGCCCAATGAAAGAGGAAATCTACAAGGTCGCGTTCCGTCACGACACACCGGTCTCTATCATTGCGAATCAAGGCTTACGCGTGCCCGATCACCCGCTGGTGACACGCGTTGTTGTCAGCGACGGCTTTGACGCCGCCGATGATTTCATCGCCGAGGCGTCGAACACTGACAGCGTTGTTATCACCGCCGACATTTTGCTTGCGGACAGGTGCTTGAAAGCCGGCGCACAAGTCATCGCCCCGACGGGAAAACCCTTTACGCTCGACATGATCGGCGGTGCCATTGCCGCCCGCGCGATCATGACGGATTTGCGTGGCGGTGGCGATCATGTCGGCGGCCCTCCCCCTTTGACAAAGGCCGACCGGTCTCGATTTTTGTCAACGCTTGACGAAACGCTGGTGAAGCTAAAACAGCGAAATTAAGGCTCCAAGTAAACAAAACCAAAATGTGATTGTGGAAGGCGATTCGGCGAAAATCATTCCGCAAACAAAAATACACCGGGAACGGATAATCTCTGCGGAATTTTCGCTGCGACGCACAAACACGAATTTGTCACACCCATTCAATCTCTCTATTTTACTGCCGTGGAAGATCACGCAGGAGGATTCCATGAAAAATATTAAGAAACTCACTGCCGAATTTATTGGTACACTGACGCTTGTTTTGTTCGGGTGCGGATCAGCAGTGCTTGCCGGTGCGGAAATCGGCCAGCTCGGTATTTCGTTCGCCTTTGGCCTCGCCATTGTCGCCATGGCTTATGGCATCGGCCCGATTTCGGGTTGCCATGTAAACCCCGCTGTTTCATTCGGCGCATTTCTGGCGGGTCGCATGTCTGCCCCGGAAATGCTGCAATATTGGGCGGCGCAGTTTATTGGCGCGCTCGCGGGCGCTGGATTGCTGCTGCTGATCGCATCAGGCAATGCGGGCTATGACATCGCCGTAAACGGTCTTGGGCAAAACGGATGGGGCGACGGCTATCTCGGCGAATACTCAATGACCGCCGCGTTGATTTTCGAGGTCGTGATGACGGCGCTTTTCCTCATCGTCATTCTCGGCGCTACGGAGGACGGCGCGCCCGCCGCTTTTGCCGGCCTCGCCATCGGCCTGACGCTTGTCGCCATTCACATCGTCGGCATTCAGGTGACTGGCGTTTCAGTGAACCCGGCCCGTAGCTTTGGCCCTGCCGTACTGGTTGGCGGCAATGCGATTTCACAACTGTGGCTATTCATCGTCGCGCCGCTAATCGGCGCCGCCATTGCCGGCGGTCTTTACCGCGCAGGCGTTCTTGGCGCGAAAACCGCCTAACGGTGTAACTGCTCATAAATGGGTCGCCTTGCGATCTGCGCAAGGCGGCCCTTTCGCGGCGCTGCGCGACGGGTTATGTCCGGCATCGATACTCTGCGAATGAACGGATGCCGGAGACCCCTCACTCATGACCGACAACAAGAACCGCCCCGCTTTTGCAACGCGTGTTATCCATGCGGGCCAAACCCATGACCCGACCACCGGCGCAGTCATGCAGCCGATCTATCAGACAAGCACGTACGCCCAGGAAAGCCCCGGCGTGCACAAAGGCTTTGTCTACGCCCGCGGCGCCAATCCAACGCGCTTTGCTTATGAGCGGTGCATCGCCGATCTTGAAAACGGATCGCATGGGTTCGCCTTCGCCTCCGGCATGGCGGCGATTTCAACCATGCTGGAGCTTTTCCCGGCGGGCTCCAACGTCGTCGCAATGGACGACGTCTATGGCGGCACCTTTCGGCTGTTCGAACGCGTGCGCCGCGACTCGGCCGATATGTCTTTTACTTATGTTGACCTAACAGACCCCGCAAATCTGGAACTGGCGATCAAGCCCGAAACCAAACTGATCTGGATAGAAACGCCGACCAATCCGCTTTTGAAAATCGTCGATATCGAGGCCATCTCGAAGATCGCCCACAAACACGGCCTGATGGTTGGCTGCGACAACACTTTCGCCTCTCCCTATTGCCAGCGGCCGCTCGATTTCGGCGCTGACATCGTGATGCATTCCGCAACCAAATATCTCGGCGGGCACTCGGATGTTATTGGCGGCGTTTTGGTCGTCGATGATTCTGACCTCGCTGAAAAGCTCGCTTTCCTGCAAAACTCAATCGGCGGCATCCAGGCGCCTTTCGATTCCTTCCTGGCGCTCCGTGGACTGAAAACGCTCGCCCTGCGCCTTGAACGGTCAAGTGAAAATGCAATGGCGCTCGCAACATGGCTGGAAGGTCATAGCGCCATCGACCGAGTCAGTTATCCCGGGCTCAAATCTCATCCCGAGCATGAAACGGCAAAACGGCAAATGTCCGCCTTCGGCGGCATGGTGACGATCTTTCTCAAAGGCGGGCTCGACGCCGCCAAGACCATGCTTGAGCGGGTCTCGCTTTTCACGCTTGCAGAATCTCTCGGCGGCGTTGAAAGCCTTATCGAGCATCCGGGCATTATGACGCATGCATCCATTCCACCGCAACGGCGTGCAGAACTTGGCGTCGATGATGCGCTGGTGAGGCTCTCTGTCGGCGTCGAAGACGTAGGCGACCTTAAGCGCGATCTCGAACAAGCACTCGCCGGACTTTGATCGCTTCGCAGCGCCGCGCATCGTGACATTCGCGCACGCGCCGCTATGCTTTCCCCAATCATTGGGAGGGCTCAAACATGCGCGCGAGTTTCGTAGGATTGTTGCTGTCGCTTTTCGCTTTAGGCGCGAGCGCAGAACCGATTTCATACTACAAAGTTGAAGGTGTTTCCTATGACGCCGCCATCACGACGCCTGATGCGTTTTTTGGTTACGGGCTTGGCGAAAAACCGGTCCGCCATGATGTCATGGTCGGTTATCTCCGCTCCCTGGCGCAGCAGTCAGATCGGATCACCGCTGAGACGATCGGCTTTTCTCACGAAGGGCGGCCGATCCTCTTCTTCACCATTACATCGCCGGAAAACCAGGCGCGTATCGATGAAATTAAAGCAGCGCACAAAGCGCGATTAGTTCCAGCCAACGCCGACATAGATGGTCCCGCTGTGGTTTGGCTTAATTACGGCGTACACGGCGCTGAAAGCTCCGGCATGGATGCGGCGATCCCGACGCTCTATCACCTGGCGGCGGCGCAAGGCGAAGAGATTGACCGGACCCTTGCAGAAACCGTTATTGTCATGGTCGCGATCTTCAACCCTGACGGTCATTCGCGTCGCATCAATCATGTCTTCACGTTCGGCAGCGAAGCGGAAGTCACTGACCCGCAACACGCGCAACACAATTTATGGATCGAAGCGCGCACCAATCACTATTGGTTCGATCTCAATCGCGACTGGCTGCTGCTCACGCAGCCGGAAGCACAAGCCTGGATCGCCAAATGGCACGAGTGGAAACCGAATGTGTCGGCGGATTTTCACGAGATGGGCTCAAACGCCACTTACTATTTTCACCCCGGCGAACCGAAACGCAAAAATGAACTCATTCCCGATCGTCAACGCGAGCTGTTGGCGGCGATCGCCGAAGAACATGCGGCATGGCTTGATGGCGAGGGTGAGCTTTATACGTCCGAAGACGGATTCGATAATTTCTACATCGGCAAGGGCTCGACTTATCCCTCGGTCAACGGCGCGGTAGGCATCCTTTTCGAAGCCGCAGCCGCGCGCGGCGGCGCCGTTGAAACCGACAATGGCGAACGCACCTATGCGCAAAACATCCGTATTCATTTCAATACGTCGTTGACCACCATTGAGGGCGGCCGCAAAAACCGCACCGCATTAAGGTCTTATCAGCGCAGTTTCTTTGCCGGCGTCCGCGAGGAAGCGCGCGGCTTGTCAACCAAGGCTTATGTATTCACCACTAATGGCGATGAAGCACGCCTTGATCATTTTCTTGACCTGCTCAACCGCCACCAGATTGAAGTCTTCGCGCTATCGCGCGATCTCGAGGCAGGCGGGCGGCGATATAGCGCCAGGTCAAGCTTTATCGTGCCCCTCGCGCAGTCGCAATTCCGGCTGGTCCGCGGCGTATTTGATCGGTTTACGGAGTTTGAAGAAAACATCTTCTATGACGTATCGGGCTGGACCCTGCCGCTGGCTTATGACCTTGACTACACCGGTCTTGACGGCGTGCGGTATAATCAGTCCCTGCTCGGCAATCCCGCAACCGCGCGCGCCATCGCAAAAGCGGCGCCGGAACGCGCAACTTATGGCTATATTTTCGATTGGCGGGATTATTACGCACCGCGCGCGCTTTACCGTTTCCAGAAGGCGGACATCTTAACTCGCGCATTGATGGAGCCAAAAACCCTGACCATTGCAGGTCAGCAACGTCGGTTTGATCGCGGCGCTATCTTCGTCCCCTTTGCCGGGCAGACTATCGCCGAGACAAACATTCATGAATTGGCGCAACAAGTCGCGCGAGAAGACGGCGTCGATATTTTCGCCCTGACAAGCGGCAACGCCGCAGCCGGTGGCGGCGATCTCGGCAGCACCAACAGCGCGGCGACTGTTGGAAAACCTTCCGTACTCCTCTTATTTGATGGCGGCGTATCGCGGTATAGCGCCGGGCAATTATGGCACCTGATGGATCACCGCATGAACATTGCCGTCACCTTGCGCCAGAAAGATGTGTTCCCGCGGCTCGATCTTACAAAATACACGCATATTGTTTTGCCCCATGGCGGCGCGCTTGACGAAACAGCGACGGCTAAACTCAAAGAATGGGTCGAGGCGGGCGGCGTTTTCGTCGCGACCAAAGGCGCCTCGCTTTGGGCGCAGAACGCCCTGCTGAGCGAAGCCCTGCACGGCGCCGACGATGAAACTAACGAAGCCAAAGAACAAGCGCCGCCGCTGCGCTTTGACTATGCGAACAAACCCCTCAAAGACGCCGAACATGTGATTGGCGGCGCCATTTTCGAGAGTGATCTCGATCCCACGCACCCGATTGCTTATGGCCATAGCGATCGAAGGATCGCCACAATGCGCGCGATGGAGGACGTTCTCAAAACCCCAAAAGACCCGGTTGCGACAGTTGCACTCTATACGGATGAGCCGCTGCTCTCCGGCTATGCGTCTGACAGGCGCTTGGAAGAAATCGCTGGCACGCCAATGCTGACCGCCAACCCGGTGCGGCGCGGCGCGGTCATATTGTTCGCGGACGATCCGTCTTTCCGCGCTACCTTTTTCGGGTCTGATAAACTGTTCTTGAACGCGTTGTTCTTTGGCGGTTTGATCGAGCCGGCGAACTACGATACCAGCGCGCGCTAAAGGAAACCCTTCATGGCCAATGGCGACGAGGCGACACTCGCCGACAAGATCAACAATGCGCTGACGCCGGTCAGCGATTTCGTTTCATCGATCATCTTCTATTCTGTCAATGTCGCCGGCGTTTCTTTGCCTCTGGTCGTGATCTGGCTGATCGCAGCAGGTATTATCCTCACCTTCTCCTTCGGCTTCATCAATGTCCGCGGGTTTCGCCATGGTTGGCATCTCTTGTTTAATCCGCGCGAACATCTTGAACCGTCGGAAGTGCAAGGGGAGATCTCACATTTTCAGGCGCTGTCAGCGGCGCTATCCGGCACGGTCGGGCTCGGCAATATTGCCTCGGTACCCGTCGCCATCGCCCTTGGCGGACCCGGCGCGATCTTCTGGATGATCCTTGCGGGCTTTTTCGGCATGTCGGCGAAATTCGCCGAGTGCACGCTTGCGGTGAAGTATCGCCGCGTCGAGCCGGACGGCCGCACCATAGGCGGGCCGATGTTTTACATCGAAGAAGTGTTTTCACGGCTCGGCCTTAAGACGCTTGGCAAGGCGGCGGCAATTTTTTTCGCCATCATGTGCATGGGCGCTTCCGTCAGCGTCTTTCAGGTGAACCAGGCACATGCGCAATTCGCCAATGTCACCGGCATATCAGCGCCGGTTATCTTCGGCGTCATCATGTCGGCGGGCGTTGCTTACATTATCCTTGGCGGCATTAGACGCATCGGCGGCGCCGCACGGATCATCGTCCCGCTCATGGGGCTGTTATATGTCGGTTCCGCGCTTTTGATTCTAGCGCTCAACATTCCAGCGCTGCCCGCAGCGTTCGTTACCATCTTCGAAAGCGCCTTCGGGCTCGACGCCGCTGGCGGCGGGCTTGTGGGCGCCCTCATCAACGGCATGCGCCGCGCAACTTATTCAAGTGAAGCCGGCGTCGGTTCCGCAGCCATCGCCCACTCGGCGGTAAAAACCAACGAACCGCTTACAGAAGGCTATGTGGCGCTCCTTGAACCCTTTATCGACACAGTCATCGTCTGCACGCTGACTGGGCTCGTGGTCATTGTGACTGGCGTTTACGAGCCGTTCCTGTTCAATCCTGATGTCGTCGGCATTGAAATCACGTCCGCCGCTTTTGAACAGACATTCGGCTGGTTTCCTTACATACTTCTCATAGCATCCGTCATGTTCGCTTTTTCAACGCTGGTGAGTTGGGCGTTTTACGGGTCGCAAGCCGCCGCCTATTTGTTTGGGGCGACAAAACGCGTTGACGTGATCTTCAAACTTGTCTTGTGCTTGTTATTATCCACCGGCGCTGCGGTTTCTTTATCAGCAATCATCAACTTCATCGACTCAATGCTCTTCGCCATGGCGATCCCAAACATCATCGCGCTTTACTTCCTGTTGCCTGAGCTCAAGCGCGACTTGAAAGCCTACGAGACAAAGCACGGGCTGAAGTAACAGCTGCACTCAAGCCCGGGGATGCGCCTTGTCGAACACGCCCATCAACTCATCAGCGTTGATCTTTGTGTAGCGCTGCGTCGCCGCAAGCGACGAATGACCGAGCAGTTCCTGAATAGCCCGAAGGTCGCCGCCCGCCGCCAGCAAATGCGTGGCGAAAGCGTGCCTCAAGGCGTGCGGCGTTGCTGACTCTGGCAAACCCAATGCGCCGCGCAGTTTCGCCATGGTCATCTGTGCAAGCCGCGGCGATAGCGCTTTGCCGCGGAAGGAAAAAAACAGTGGATCGCCCGCTTCAACCCCGAATGGACAGACATCAACATATGCATCGATCGCTTCGCGCACAACGGGAACCACCGGTACGGCGCGCGTCTTTGCACCCTTGCCTTTGATACGCAGCGTTTCCGGCACGGGCGCGTCGCCCCAGCGCAGCGACAACGCTTCAGATATGCGAAGCCCTGCGCCATAGATCAGGGTAAAGAGCGCTGCGTCCCGCGCCAGCTCCCAATCCTGTTTATTATTCGACGTCTTCATCGAACCCGCCGCAGTAAGAAATGCGTCGGCGTCAGGCGCGCTTACTGGCCGCGGCAGGCGCTCTTTGGCGCGGGGCCCGCGCATAACTTCAATCGCATCATTTTCAACGCCGGCGCGCTTGCGCAAAAAGCCGTAAAAGGATTTTAGCGCAGAAAGCTCAAGCTTGATGCTCTGCGGCGCCAATCCCTCTTCCCGGCGCGACGCAAGAAAGCCGCGAAAATCTTTCGTTTCAAGGCGCGCCAGATGATCCAGCGAAACGACGCCGCCGAGATGCGCGGCAAGAAACGCGTCAAACCGCTCAAGGGTCGCACCGTAGTTTCTAAGCGTGTACTGGCTGGCGCGCTTTTCGGCCTTCAAGTAATCCGTGAAGGCGCGGCGCCAAGCGCTGAGCGCCTTGTCTGCTTCTTTTTGTTTTTTCCGGGCGGCCATGAGATTAGATTGGCGTCGCGGATTGTTAATAAAGTCTTACCATTAATGCTCGCCGGCGAGCGCGGCTAAGTCAGCACGCAGTTCTGGGAGCCCCGTCCCTTTTTCCGAAGACGTCGCATGAACGAAAGGATGCGCTGCGGGACGCTTTTTAATCGCGCCCGCAACCTCGTTGATCAACACAGGTAATGCCGACGACTTTATCTTGTCAGTTTTGGTGAGCACGATCTGGTAATTGACGGCGGCGACATCGAGCATATCCATCACTTCGATGTCGGCTGGTTTAAGTCCATGACGCGCGTCCACCAAGACGCAAACCCGGCGCAAGGGAGCGCGGCCGCGGAGAAAATCCCGCGTCAGCGCCACCCAGCCTTCCGCCTCCTTGCGCGAGGCGCGGGCGTAACCATAGCCCGGCAAATCAACGAGACGCAGCGCGCCGCCAAGGTCGAAATAATTGATCTCACGGGTGCGTCCTGGCGTGTTGGAGGCGCGAGCAAGATTGTTGCGGCTCGTTAGCGCATTCAAAAGCGATGACTTGCCGACATTAGAGCGGCCGGCGAAGGCGATCTCTGGCGGCCCTTCTTCTGGCAGACCATCCATTCGGACGACGCCAAGCATGAACGTGCAGGGCCCGGCAAAGAGCTTTCGGCCCGCTTCAATCGCCGCTGATGAAAACTTTTCGTCGTCCGGCGTTTCGTTCATTCGCCTGGCGCGGGCGTTTTCTTATTGCCGGGCAGTTTAAACCGTTCGCCCCAATCAATGGTGACGCCGTTTTTCTTCATGATGAGCCATTGCTGCAGGATCGAAAGCGCCGTGTTCCAGAACCAGTAGAGCACCAGCCCCGCCGCAAAGGGCGCAAAGATAAAGACGAAAATGAAAGGCAGCATGGCGAAGACTTGCGCCTGCACCGGATCGGTTGGCGGCGGGTTCAGTTTCATCTGGAACCACATGGCGACACCCATCAATATGGGCAGCACGCCGATGCCTAAAAACGCGCCGATGACTGGCGCCGCGGTTGGATCAAACGGTAACAGACCGAACAGATTGAAGATTGTCGTCGGGTCCGGCGCCGACAGGTCCTTGATCCACAGAACGAAAGGTTCGTGACGGAGTTCGATGGTCACGAACAGCGTTTTGTAAAGCGCATAAAAAATCGGCATTTGCAAAAGGATCGGCAAACAGCCCGCTAGCGGGTTGAGCTTTTCCTTTTTGTAAAGCGCCATCAGCTCCTGCTGCTGCTTCATCTTGTCATCCGCATAGCGATCGCGGACTTTTTCAATCTCCGGCTGCAGCTTCTTCATCTTCGACATCGACTCATAGCCCTTGTTCGCCAAGGGAAAGAGGATGATCTTGATGATCAAAGTCAGGATCAAAATGGCGACGCCGAAATTGCCGATAAGATCACCGAAGAAATCAAGGGTGTAAAAAATCGGCCGCGTCAGAAAGAAGAAGTTGCCCCAGTCAACCGCTTTGTCGAAATCATAAACGCCAAGACCGCCATTTTCCGGCTTCGCTTCATAAGATTGAAGAATATCGACGTCTTTCGGGCCGCCATACATATGCGAGGTCAGCGAAATCGTCTCGCCCGGCGCCAGCGAGCGCGGCGGCAGAGAATAACTTGCTCTGAAGATTGGTTCCGCTTCGGTGCCGACATTGGTCAGCGAGGCCTTCATTTCCTCCGCCTGCGGCGGGACCGCGGCAGCGAGCCAATATTTGTTGGTGATGCCGACCCAACCGCCAAAACCGCTTTCATTGACCGTCTTGTTTTTGTTCTTGCGAAGCCTGTCGTATTTTCGTTCGTAAAGCGTCTGACCAATGACGCCGAGCGGACCTTCATGGAGGATCATGAAGTTCTTAAGGTCGTCAGGTTTGCCACGCTGAATCACGAGTGCATAAGGCGTTACCGATTGTGCTTCGGCGCCCGCATTGCGCACCGTCTGATCGATAGCGAACATGTAGCTCTCATCGACGGAAATGGTTTTCTCAAACACCAATCCGTCTTTTTCGCGGGTAAGCGTAATCGGCGTCGTCGGCGTCAGCTTGGCGCCCGCCGCTGCTGACCAAACAGCGTTTTCATTAACGTCGCCGCCGGCAATCCAGCCCTGTTGAATATAGTGACCATGCTCGGCTTCGCGCGGCGTTAAGATGCGGATAATCGGGCTCGTATCATCAAGCTCCTCGCGATACTGCGTCAGGCTCAAATCATCAATTCGCCCGCCAACCAGATTGATAGAGCCCGTGAAGGTCGGCGTTTCGATTTCAATCCGCCCTTGCGACGCCGCCAGCGCTTCTTCGAGCGTAATGGCTTCCGGCGTCGGCGTTATGCCGTCCAGCCCTGCGACATCGACATTCTCTGTCGCCGCGGCTTCTTGCTGTGCGGCTGCAGCCTCCCGCGCAGCCTTCGTTGCCTCACGTTGCGGCGCGCCGACCAACAAATCCCACAAAAGCAAGACGCCCATGGAAAGGACAATCGCCAAAATAAAATTCCGGTCCATGAAATCGCTCTCGAATAACTTTCGCTTGGTGACGGTCGCGCGGGGCGCGCTTTGCGGCGCTGAATATGCGCCCTGCGCCCGAGCTTATATAGACTTGGCGTCCAGCCTTAAAAGGGCCCGCTTCAAATCGTCAAGCAGGGCGGCAAAATTGCGATCATACGCCGCCGGGCGGGCGATCAATACATAATCCCGACCTGGCGATGCGAAATGGGGAAAAACCTGCCGCGCGGCCGCACGAAGGCGGCGTCTAATGCGGTTGCGCCGCACAGCGCCCCCCAGCTTTTTGGTAACGGTCAGCCCGAGCCTCGTGCTTTCCCCGATTTCTGGGTTTTTCCGGCTCAACATCAGGAAAGACGCAGCATTTACGCGTTCAGCATTGCGCAGAGCCAGAAAATCCGCACGTTTGCGCAAAACAGACAGGCGCAGCGGCGCTTGATTTGCGCCGCGACCGCTCAAATTTGGCTTATTTTCGGGCTTGCTCAGGCCGACAGCTTCTTGCGGCCCTTAGCGCGCCGCGATGCGAGGATTTTGCGGCCCGCTTTAGTGGCTTTGCGCGCACGGAACCCGTGACGGCGCTTACGCTTCAGCCGGCTGGGTTGATAAGTCCGTTTCATTTCTCTGCCCTTTTTGACGAGAATTGGGGGCGGCGCGCGCCGCAAGGAAGCGGGGAAATAGACCCTTGCCGGCGCGTCGTCAAGCGGGGCTGGGCCCGAAAATTGGCGTTCATCCCGAGATCGGGCTTCGCGGCATTGTGACCGCGATGTGACCGCAATTCTCAAAATAGTATATCACGCTTCGGTCCGGATTGTGGTTAGGTCCGCGAATTCTGCGCGACTGACCCTCAATCCACACATTTAGAGTGCACAAAATTTCGCTATGACCGATCCCTTGTCCGAAAATCAGCCCAAGCCGCTATGGCGACGGATTGCGCCGCTGGCGGCGATCGCGGTCGCGCTGATAGTGTTTTTCGCGTCCGGCGCACACCGCTATTTCACGCTCGATACCCTGCGCGACAATCGTCAGGCGCTTCAGGATTGGGTAGCGGGCGCACCCTTATTGGCAATGGGGGTTTTCGTGCTGGCGTATGCAGGCGCTGTCGCCATCTCGTTTCCCGGCGCCTCGATCCTGACCGTGTTCGGCGGTTTTCTGTTCGGGCTTTGGCCAGGGGTCGCCCTGGTTGTGATCGCTGCAACACTTGGCGCAACCGGCATCTTCCTTGCCGCCAAGACGGCGCTCGGAGACATCTTGAGCCAGCGCGCCAGCGGCTTTGTGAAACGTATGGAACAAGGCTTTCACGAAGACGAGTTGAACTACATGTTCCTGTTGCGCCTGGTGCCTGTGTTTCCCTTTTGGGCGATCAATATTGCCGCCGGCGTCATTGGCGTCTCGACCCGCAATTTCCTGATAGGCACGTTTTTCGGGATCATCCCCGGTTCCTTTGTTTACACCAGTATCGGCAACGCCGCCGGCGCTGCCTTCGATGCCGGACAGGACGTTTCCCTCGGCGGTATTTTGGTAAAGCCGGAAACATTGTTGCCAATCATCGGACTTGCGCTTCTCGCGCTTTTGCCCGTCGTTCTTAAGCGATTGAACAAGCGCGCTGCGCAACTTGATGGTTCCTAGGTCATGGCGCAGACGATCGACGCTGACCTTTGCATCATCGGCGCCGGCTCGGGCGGCTTGTCCGTGGCGGCGGGCGCGGCGCAATTAGGTCGAAAGGTTGTTCTCCTCGAAAAAGGCGAAATGGGCGGCGATTGCCTCAACACCGGCTGCGTACCCTCTAAAGCGCTGATCGCCGCCGCCGCGCGCGCACAAGCCATGCGGTCCAGCGGCAAGTTCGGCGTTGCCCCTGTGGAACCCGACATCGACTACGCTGCGGTGATGGATCATGTGCGCAGCGTCATCGAGACCATCGCCCCAATCGACAGTCAGGAACGCTTTGAAGGTTTGGGCGTGATGGTGATCCGCGAACATGGCGCGTTTTCTGACGAGCGTCAGGTGAAAACCGACAGTGCGGTTATCAACGCCAAGCATTTTGTGATTGCGACGGGATCAACGCCTTTCGTCCCGCCCATTAATGGCGTTGAGGCGACGCCCTTTCTGACAAACGAAACGCTGTTCGAAAACCGCACCCTGCCGAAGCGTCTGATTGTTATCGGGGGCGGCCCCATTGGCGTTGAGATGGCGCAGGCCCATGCGCGGCTCGGCGCTGACGTAACCATCATCGAAGGCGACACGATCCTCAACAAAGATGACCCCGAACTCGTCGCCGTAGTTCATGACGCCCTGCAGGCGGAAGGAATTGAGATCATCGAACACGCGATGGTCGACGCCGTTTCTAAAACTGATGACGGCGTTTCGGCCCGTATCGGCGATCGAACAATTACCGGATCGCACTTGCTCATGGCGGTGGGTCGGAAACCATCTATCGAAGGACTCAACCTTGAGGCCGCAGGCGTCGCCTATGATAAGCGCGGCGTTACAACCGACAAACGCCTTCGAACGACCAACAAACGCATCTACGCAATTGGCGACGTCGCTGGCGGCAGGCAGTTCACCCATGTGGCTGGATATCACGCCAGTATCATTGTCAGGAACATCCTGTTCAAGACGCCCGCCGCCAATAACGAACATCTGGCGCCTTGGGTCACGTATAGCGATCCTGAGCTTGCGCATGTGGGGCTGACCGAAGACGAAGCAAAAGCCAAGTACGGCGAAGCCAAAGTTGTGCGATGGCCCTTTGGCGAAAATGACCGGGCGCAGGCGGAACGCGATACAAAGGGTCTTGTAAAAGCCGTGACGGATAAACGCGGGCGCATTCTCGGCGCTTCTATCGTAGGCCGTAACGCTGGCGATTTGATTGGCGCTTGGGCGTTCGCGATCGCGAATAAACAGAAAATAAAGGCCTTCACGAATATGATCGCGCCTTATCCGACCCGCGGTGAAGCCTCGAAACGGACGGCCGGCGCCTGGTACACGCCCGCCCTTTTTTCAGACCGCACGCGCAAGCTAGTATCGCTTCTCGCTGCCTTTGATTAGCATGCCGTTATGATGACGCCTGCCCAACCGCCGCGCGGCCAGTCTCTGTCGACAAAGCTGCTTTTTTGCACCGTATTCTTCGTGCTGGTGGCGGAAGTCGTCGTTCTCATCCCGTCCATCGCGCAATACCGAACCGACTGGTTCGCTGAGCGTATTGAAGGCGCTTATCTCGTTGGCCTTGCTCTCGACGGTTCGCAGCAGGAGATGATCGATGAAGACGTAGCGATGAAGCTCTTCGATACTGCTGGCATATTAGGCGTGACGGTGGAAAAAGAAGGCGTGAAAGTTCTCATCCTGGCGCCGGATATCAATCCTCACGGACCCTCGATACTCCATCGCGTTGACATGGAAAACGAGTCGTTCGCCGAAAGATACATAAACCCTTGGGGCGCCCTGTTTTCCACCGGAGATAGTTTCATTCGCGTGATCGGCATGCCGCGACACATGCCGCTCGGCAAGGCGGACATTATTGTATCGCAGCGGGATCTGCGTACTGATCTGCGGATTTACGCACGGAATATTGCCTTGCTGTCTTTGGTTATCTCAACACTAACAGCGGCGCTAGTTTACTGGGCGCTCAATCGGATCATCGTCAAGCCAGTGCAATCCTTAACCGCCAACATCACTGTGTTTGAACATGATCCCGAAAGAGTTGAGCACATTCTCACGCCAAGCGGTCGCCTTGATGAGATCGGCATTGCAGAAACCAGTCTTGCGGATATGGAAAAACGCATCCACGCATTGCTTGGCGAGCGCCGCCGCCTCGCAGCTTTGGGCGCCGGCATTTCAAAGATCAGCCACGACTTGCGCAACATTCTTGCCTCTGCGCAATTGATGTCCGACCGCCTCGCCCGATCCGACGACCCGCAGGTTAAAAAACTCAGTCCACGGCTTATTTCAGCGCTCGACCGGGCGATTACGCTCAGCCGTGACACGCTGCTCTACGGCAAGATGGAACCGGCGGCGCTGCGCAAAGGAAAGTTCCAACTGCGTACATTGATCGAGGAAGTTAAGGACGCAACTGCAGCGATGGGCGTTACCTTTGAGATCGACTGCCCGGATGACTTATCCATTGTTGCTGACCGCACGCAGCTATACAGAAGTCTCTTTAATCTTGCCGCCAATGCTGTTGACGCCATGCAATCCGCGGCGGGGGAAGATGCCAATACTAATGGCATCGAGCACGATATAGGAGAAATTACGGTCACCGCCCATCTAAACGGCCGTGAACTTACCATCGACGTTGCCGACAACGGAACCGGCTTGTCAGAGCATGCCCTCGCCGTTTTGTTCGAGCCTTTTAAGGGATCGCAAAAGGCGGGCGGATCCGGACTTGGCCTAGCTATCGCATCAGAGATCGTAAACGCCCATGGCGGGGACCTATCGCTCTTAAAAAGCGACGCCCAAGGCGCAACATTTCGCATAACGCTGCCGCAGCCGGCGGAAGACGCCGCACCTCAATCGCCCTCTACACTTCCCGTCAGCCAAACGCCTTCGCGTCTCGGATCGGCGCCGCCTTCATAAGATCCATCGGGCAATATACGAAACGCGTGAACGCCGCTGGTCAGGGCCCGCTCGGTTGGCTCATGACCAAGGGCCATCAAGCTTGCGCGAATTTGCGTGTCGAACTTATCCTCTTCAAGGATTGCCTCGCCGCGCGGGTGTACGGCGTTGGGATAGTCAATGGCTTCTTGTGTTGACATTCCCCAATCGATCATTGCGATCAACGTCTTGACCACATACCCAATGATTGCAGGACCACCGGGCGAGCCGAGCGCACCCCAGACATCACCCTCCTCGTCGAACACAATGACCGGCGCCATAGAACTGCGGGGCCGTTTGCCCGGCGCGACTGCATTGGCGACCGGCGCGCCGTCCCGCTCCGGCAGGAAGGAAAAATCCGTCAGCTGATTGTTGAGGATCATGCCGGCCGCCATCTGATGGCTGCCAAAGGCGAACTCAACCGTCGACGTCATGGAAACTACCCGGCCATATCCATCGACGATGACAAAGTGGCTGGTCGAAGGTGGCTCGGGCGACGCATCCGCTGCAAGGTTTCTCCACCGCCCTGTGGTTTCATCTTGCGTATAAAGTGAAGGATCGCCGGGCGTAACGTCGACTGCAACTGTTTGCGAATCGATCAGGCTGGAGCGAGACGCAAGATAAGGCGGGTTCAAGAGACCGGTGATCACCTCCTCCTGTGTCAGCCCGCCAGTCAGCGAAGATAAATCCGTATCCGCCAAATATTGCCGCCGGTCCGCATAAGCGAGCTTGCTGGCCTCGAACAACAAGTGCAGCGCCTCGATTGATCCGGCGCCCGCCGCGCCCAAGTCGAACCGCTCAAGCATGCTCAAAATCTGCAAGGTCGTAACGCCGCCGGAACTGGGCGGCGCCATGGAGCAGATCTGCAACATGCGATAAGTGCTACATACGGGTTCGCGTTTGACCGGCCGATAATTCGCAAGGTCGTCAAGGGTCATGCCGCCGGGGTTGGGCGCGCTGTTGACAGCGTCAACGATCGTCTTGGCAATTTTGCCTTTGTAAAATGCGTCCGCGCCGCCTTCGCTCACTCGACGAAGTGTTTCTGCATAAGCCGGGTTTTTCAACACATGACCGACCGGCCAGGGCTCGCCGTTCTCGTCGTAGAAATACGCAGCCGCTTGCGGCGTTTTCTTAAGCCGCGGAAACCGCGCAAGAAGCCCATTCATGCGCGGCGAAACGTCAAAACCAGATTCCGAAAGCGCGATCGCCGGCGAAAACAAGTCTCGCCAGGCAAGCGCCCCATGCTCGCGATGAGCCAGTTCAAGCATCGCCACGACGCCGGGCACGCCAACGGAAAGCCCGCCGGCAACCGCATCGTAAAACTTCATGGGTTCGCCGTCTTCGGTCAAAAACCGGTCAGGTGTTGCCGAAGCAGGCGCAACTTCACGCCCGTCATAGGTCTCAAGAAGGCCCTTGTTTGGATCGTAGTGGATCATGAAGGCGCCGCCGCCGAGCCCTGAGGACTGCGGCTCCACAAGTCCAAGCACTGTTTGCGTCGCGATCGCCGCGTCAATCGCAGAACCGCCTTTGCGCAAAATCTCAGCGCCTGCTTCCGCCGCGTAGGGGTTAGCGGCGGCGATGAACCAGTCCCCGGTGATCTCAGCTTTGGGTTCGATCGGCGTTGCCGACCCCTCTGCCTTCTCAGCGCGCCCGCACGCTGCGGTCATGACCGCCAGCCCGATAATCACCCACATAGATCGCATAAAACCCTCAAGAACTTTGCCGCCCGGCCCGCCGGAAAGGGGTGAATTAAGCGGAATTTGCGCTACGCGTCCAACAGAACCGCTGGGGCGCTTGCATTGTCTCGCGCCATGGGGTTAAACCGCGCCTTCCGCCGCTTCGCCTGACGAGACGGCGCGCGCGCCCGTAGCTCAGCTGGATAGAGCACCAGACTACGAATCTGGGGGTCAGAGGTTCGAATCCTTTCGGGCGCGCCATTAAATCAATGACTTACGCTGTGGAAAAGGTTGAAATGTGCAGACGGTTTACAGGCCGTTTACAGCAAAAGTTGCTACGACGTTCCGTTTAGGCGCTGAATCAAAGCGGTCGCAACCGCCTCTCGCGCCACGTATTTCTTTTTGATTTCTCTAACCGATCGCTCGTCCCAGCCAACAATATCGGCAACTTCGCCGTCATTTAATCCGAGTGCGTATAACCGAGTTACGCATGTTCCGCGTAAATCGTGTAGGCGGAGATCGGCATCGATTCCGGCGCGATGTTTTGCACGTTTCAGCGCTTGACTGAGACTGTGTGGTTTCCATGGTTGCCCGCGAGGTGAGAGCAACACGTTAACTGAATCGCCCCTTGGAATGTCTTTCAGCACGACACGCAGTTCATCATAGAGTGGAACGGTTGCAAGCACGTTCGTTTTTTTTCGTCTAAACTGAATTGAATGATCGTCAATTGCATTCCATGTGAGCGCACACAGGTCAGCCCGCGCTAGCCCAGAATATGCTGCAACAAGGATTACGCGACTGAACTCAGCGGATGATACAGCACAAATTGCTTCGATCTGATCTTTAGTCCAGATTATTGTACTGCGATCTGCTTTGTGAAGTTGCGCGTGCCCTGCTGCAACGTTGAGCGCCAGCAATCCATCGTTGCGTGCAAAGTCTAACACCTTTCGAAGGACACCCAGTACAAGGTCTGCTTTTCGAGGAGTTTCCTTCATTGATTGATGCCACTCTCGGACATCAAGACGCATCCTCTTGTCGTCAAATGCTGCTAACGGCGCGGCGCCAAATTTTTCCCCTATGATATCTAGATGGCGGGCCTCTTCTGCACGACTTGTTGCTTTTAAGCGCGTGTGGTCGACGGAGGATCGGTATCGCCCGAGCAATGCTGAGAATGAACCGCTTGGAAGCGCTGAACAGGATGCGACAGCCGCATTGTATGACGCTATAAATTCTGGTGTACCCGGCACACCTTCAACCCGCGGCCCACCTCGCCAGGCATAGTAGTGCATTCTGAATTTGCCATCCGCTAACTTGCGACGGACTTTGTGAAGGCCCTTAAGCTCAATGCGAATTCCTCCACGCGGCATAGGCGTCTTCCTTCGTATCCTTCCCACCAACTAAACCTGCACGTTCCTGGACTGCGGCGTCAAGCGCCCAGCGCGCCCAGCGGTTCAGCTTGCCAACCTTGATAGGCGGGCAGATCTTCCAAGGGTTTACGTCGCCCAAATACTCACGCGCCTGTTTCTCGGTGAAAAGGATGGGTTCAATCATCGCCGTGCTGATAGGCCCATCGAAAGTTGAATTACAGCCAAGAGCCCTACTCCCTACTTGCCGATGAACTTTGAAGCCTTTTCCTTGCACGCCTGAATTCCCGATCGCTCGCAAGGAATTTTTCGCCCTTAATGTCGTGAATGACGGCGCTTCCGGTCCAGGAAAGAAGCGTCGGGATGACAAGCCCGACGCCCTTCCCGGACCGGGTCGGGGCGAAAGCCATTACATGCTCGGGACCGTCGTGGCGCAAATAGCGATTGTTCCATGCGCCTAAAAAGACGCCTTGGGACTTTAAGAGCTTTGCCTTGACGACATCCCGGACTTCAGCCCATCGCGCCGAACCGTAAGTCGTGACATTCTTTTTTTGTCGCGCGCGCCAGACGGATCCGGCGATAGCAACGCCAGCGCCGATAAATCCGCCTGACGCCGCAATGGCGCCGCCGCGGAGGAAAACGGCCGGCGCATAAGGCTCGTATGCGTACCACCATTCAAAGAGCCGCCAGGGATAATAGATTGGGCGGCCGAGAGCGATGAACCAGGGCGCGCCCAGCGCTGCATCATAGTGAAAGACGCCAGCTACATAGCCGGTCGCAACCCACATCGCCGCCGCAATGATCATGGCGACAATGAAAACCTGGCCGATGAGAATTTTGGTTGGCGTCATGGGGCTCGAACGATCTCACGGAGAACGGAATTGTTCTCCAACGCCGCCGATCATCGGCTCACGAACCAAATTTTGTCACTAGTGGTTATGGGGCCTTGTTAGCGGGCAAGAGCGCCTGTTTGTGGGTGTTTGAGCCTGTTTGTGGGTGTTTGCGCCCATGTGTGGGTGTCGGCGCCTATATGCGGCGGAGAGCGGTCGAGAGCATCTAAACGAGGGTGATAGCGCCTGAGAGCGCCTCACAGCGGGTGAGAGCACCCGAGAGCGGATGGGCCAGCCGCATTAGCCCTGCAGAGCAGAGGTGTACTCACCAAAACCGGTTAGGAATCGCACGCTGGGCGGACTTCCGAATTTTCTCCGAGCGCACAATAGCCAAACCAACAAAGACCTCAGCATTCAGGCAAAGGCAAAAACCAGAAGAAGGCCCCGCTGTCCTCCGATTCAAATAATTGAAAACTATTCTACCGTTTCGACACGACGCCGCAAATGCGAAATTCTTGGAAGTTAATTTGTATAAAGGCTTGTTTTCTGGCCGCCTCAGTCAGCCAAATGCTAAGATCTTGCGAGCTGTAGATGACTTTTTGATCTTCCTATATCGAATTTGTGGAGCCGTGAGCGAATGCTAATATACAAAAAAACATTGTAAAATAAAAAGAAATATTAGATTTCAGCTTGACGGGACATATTTTTCGGCGTTAGCTAGATTTGATTATTTTTTGATCACCTGGGGGAAACGCCAAGATGCGCGATGATGGCGTGGATGGAGAGAAACATGGACCGGGTGCCCGATTATATGAAGTTCATCGGCGAGGATTGGACGCCAAAAGTAAAAAAGCTGCTGTTGGTGACCTGCGCAAGCCGCAGCGGTTCGTCGGTTCTGACAGAATTCTTGAAACAGCATCCTGAAATCTACAGTCTTCAGGGTGAAAATAATGTCGCCCTCAAAAAAGTTTCGATGACGCCACCGGATATGGCCGATGATCGGTTGACAGCGGACGATCTAAGCTTTCTCCGCGAAACAGATGGGTATTTGACATTGCAGCGCGAAATTGCGCGCGACCTGATTACAGACCCGGTAAAGTTCAAAAACGGTGATGAATCTGTGATGTGGCTGGCCGTCAGCGGAGCAAATTACATGCGCCAGCTATTCCGGAAGACGCGAGACGCCAATACGTCTGTACGGCTGGACCCGGAACGGTTTGCAGCTTGCTTTGTTCATGCGCTCGACGACTGTTACGCCAGCCGAATTCCGCGCGACGACTGGAAAAGCGTGAATACATTTCTGTTGGCGCGACTGACAGAACAATATCCTGATTTCAATCCTTTTCTTTACGATATCGACAAGGACGCGATGAGGGAGTTGACAGGCCTGGAGCCTGACCATTTCGCATCACAGCTGGATGTGATTGTCGAAGAACCGCCGTTTATTACCTTGGCTCCGTCCAAGCCGCCTCGGGTCGATGATTTGAATCGCAAGTGGCTGCTCCTGAAGACGCCGGCGAATGTATACCGCGCTGGCTTTATTCGAGCGCTTTTCCCCAATGCCGAGATCAAAGTGATTCATCTGACACGCCATCCCGGCGCCAGCATCAACGGCCTTGTCGACGGATGGGTATCTGATGGTTTTCATTATTCGGCGGTCAACGATTTGAAAGTGTTCTATCCCGATCAGGACCGTGTATTGGACCTCAAACATTGGAAATTCGACATGCCGCCGTTGTGGCCGTCATTCACTATGGCCGACGTTTATGACGTAGCCGGTTTCCAGTGGAGCGCGGCTCATTGGGCGGCGATCAACTATATGAAGGAGTTTTGCGACGGATATGAGCGCTTCCGGTTTGAAGACATTGTTGATCCGCACAAGCGGCGAAAGAGCCTCGCGGCGTTGAGCCGGTTCGCGATCGGCGATGACAGCATTGCCGAATTGCCCTGGATCGACCGAGCAGTAGCAAATAGCGGTCCGGGCGGCGCCATTCCCGCACCGGACCGCTGGCGCAATCGCGAGAAATTTATATCGCCGCGACTCCAAGACGGAAAATGCCGAGAACTAGCAGAGGAATTTGACTATGACGTATGAATTCAGAAGTTCATTCGGCGGCGCGGGATATCAGCCGCGCCTAAAGTCCTCTGTCGCGGAAATTGCAGCAAACGCGTTCGGAAAGACGCAGATTGGCGTTGCATCAGAGTGGATGCCGTTACGGCATGTGACTTTGGCGGATCCGTCGTCCATCGATTTTCCGCGCGAAAATGCCGCCGCTTATCTGATGCGCCGGCCTGTGAATGAAAACGAACTTCGGACACAATTCGAGGGCTTGAAAGCATTGTACGGGGAATTGGGTGTTGAGGTTAGCGTCGTGTACGCACGTGGGCCTTTTGACCGTTGTCCAAATTTTCTATTTCAACGCGATCTATTCAATGCGACCCAATTCGGCGCCGTCATGGCGCGGATGGGCGCCCGTCAACGAGCGATTGAAGAGATTCATTGTCAGGTGGCGCTAGCCGACTTAGCCATTCCCATATTCGGAACTGTCGTCAAAAAGGCAACGTTCGAAGGCGCTGACTTATTGTGGCTGCGGCCCGGTGTCGGCCTTCTTGGCGTCGGTACGCGCACTAACATCGACGCGGCGTATCAACTAACGAACTTATTTCGCCCTTTTGGCGTTTCCATCATGACGATAGATTTGCCGTCGCAGGTGCAGCATTTGCTTGGAGCGGTAAATTTTCTGGACCGAGACCTCGCGGCGGTCAGGGCGGACGCGTGCAACAATAAGCTGCGGGGAGTTCTGAAAATGCATGGCATAAAAACGCTTGAGTTCGAGCCTGTCGAGGAGATTACCGAACGCCTTGCAATGAACTTCGTAACTATCGGCCCAAGGAAAATTGTGATGCCGTCAGGTTGCGATCGAACACGTGCGGCGTTTGAAAGTGAAAGCGTTGAGGTGTACGAAACAGACATTAGCGAATATGCAGCGGCGGAAGGCGGCATGGCTTGTGCGACGGGCGTCGTGTCACGAGCGCCTGACATCGAAGGAGAATTCGACTCGCGTTAAGGGCCTCAACGATGCTCCTTACGCAAATCATTGACTCGAGCTTGATCGACGGGAATAAGCGCCGGCGATGCGGTCGAGATAGTCGATCGACTCTCGTCAGAGTTAATGACGTTCTCCGACAGGACCGCCGAAAAGAGCTTGGTTTCGGCATCGTCGGCAAGCGGGCCGATTTTGCCCTTCAATGGGGGTGGAATACTGGTCCAGTCCGCCCCGTTTTTAGCCCATTGTCGGTAGACGGCTACGGCGTTATCTTCAAGAATTGGAACAAGCAGACAAAGATTGGCGATCGGCTCGTTGTGGAAGAACGACGTCCGCGCAGCAGTTCCAATCCAAAAATCAGGTTCGGCGGTTTCGGACTCAAACAGAAAATGCCGAACCCGCGCAGGGGCCTTTGGCGTGTCGGCGGTGACCAGGGAGATATTGAGAGCGGACGCCAACGGCACAGCCTGCCCCGTCATTTCAATTTGGCTTCGCCCAGCGGGCTCAAAGATTTGGCTCTTCGCGATGATGCGTGTCCGGCTGTCGTCAGACAATTCAATCGGGTCGGCGACCAAGCAGTGTTCCTTGGAATGCCATCGAATTATTCTGTAAACACCACACCAACGATCCTTATGCGTATGCCAAACATCCTTGGACCAAGCGTCAGCGCCAAGAAGAATACTCACAAAATCGGCGCGCTCCGCCACGAAATTTTTGCCCGACAGCTCCTGAACGTACTCATTGTAGATGGCGCGATCCGCACAACGGTCCTCGCGTGTGAGAAGGTAAAGCTTCAGAAACAATCTTCCGCGGGGTTCCCGTGGCGCGACAGTTGGCTTGTTTCGATCGCCTCTGAAGCCGGTCCAATCGTAAATGAGGTTCCTTCGAATCATGTGCCCCTCATGCGCCTCGCCGACTGGCAACGTCTTTGCGAGTGCTTGCGGGTATTCACGACTATCGTAGAAATCGAGCATGTCGTCGCGAAGGGATTTAACGTCTCTAAATCCCAGCGCTTGCTTTAGCTTGTCAATTATGGTCATACATCGCCGCGCTGTTGGCGCTTAACCCCCTCTATTATTTTTTTGATGGCTTCCGATTCGTCATTTTGGCAGATGACAAATCAGAAGCGTGCGGCAAGATTTCCCACGACAAATGTGGCTCAAATACTCATTGGATATCAGTCAGTTACAGGCATTCTGTCAATGGTCAAATTGACGAATTTCCTTGACCTTGTGCCAAATAAGTGCACAATGATCAAAATCAGATCAAAAAATCCGCGGCCGCCGCGATGACCAAAATGCGATCAAGAATTCAGCGTTTTTCTTTACTCTTCAAACCAATGATGGGCCCGCGAAAGGCGGCCAAAGGAGTGGGTAGTGAACAAAAAAAAAGCACGCAAGCCAAGCAAAGAGCAAAGTATTCTTTTGACGGCAATCAGGCGATTTGCGCAAAAAGAATTGCCTGCCGATATGAGCAAGAGCGCCATCGAGGAACGATGCCGCATCGCATATCGATCGGTCATGAATGAATTTGTAAACGATCCTGAATGGCGCGAAGAACAAACAAAGCCGAACGCGTTACCGAAGCGCGCGCCATTGAAATATAAAGATAGATTGTCAAATGACGTTACGCCTATCGAATTTCTGCACCAAATTTGGGGTCGGTATTTGGAAGCGGGCCTCTTACATCAGCACGAGTTGAGGGTGCTGGACGAAAGTTTGCTGAATGCTGTGCGAAATTACTGCAACCGGCAAGGACTTACGTCGTCTGACTTTGTCCCAACAAAATCGGCGAAAGTTCAACAGAAACAAGAAGCTGCCGCAGCGCTTGCGGCGAGTCGTGCGGTCCATAGTCGCCCGTCCGTTCGACACCGAGCCACGGCTTAGCGAAAAGGTTAGGTCGACTACACATATGTCTTGGTGAGCGCCTAGATTTAGGTAATGCCTGCAATTGAACGCTCTGAACATGCTCATCACGCAGAGAGCAATTCAATTTTGCTGCAACCGCAAACACGCTAGAACGCTCCAGTAACACTTTATTGTTGTCGAAGCTGTCTCAATAATGAAAAGGCGTGAATCTATATCGAACAACACAAAGTGGAAATGAAACCTATCCGACTTCTCCACAATAGGTTCTTAGTAACAAAAAACCCTAGCTCTAAAAGACATTTGTCCGCTCGCAAGCGGAATTTTTTCAAAGATGCCACGCCCGGCTGGAATCGACTGAATGTAGTCGTTATGATTCTCTTTTGCGTGAAGCTGAATAGACAAAAAATTCTAGTTGACTTGGCGGCTGATTTCTAAATGACGAAGGCACTGAGCAAGAACTTAGTGAATAGAAGGGGGAGTGACCGCCGACCCTACGTAGTACCGGCTAAACTGCAGCAAGAGCTTAGCATTTGCCACGCTCATCCCGAAAAAGTACTTTTCTTGGACATTGAAACCACTGGCCTCAGTCATTTCTATGATGAAATTACGATAGTAGGGTGGTCGTTCGACGGGAAAGCACAAACGCTTATTAAGGGCGACAATCCGGATGCGTTGCTTTCGGCTGCCTCAAATGCCGAAGCGATGATTACATTCAATGGAATTCGTTTTGACAATAAATTTCTCAAGAAAGAGTTCGAAGAAATTGAACTCCCTCCCGTTCACATAGATTTAATGTATTTATGTCGACGCGCCGGGCTTAAGGGCGGTCAGAAGTCAATAGAAAGACAATTGGGAATTTCATTCCGCGAGGAAATAGAGAGTGTTGATGGAGCGGCAGCGGTGTTGCTGTGGCACCGATTTCTTCGAGGCGACAAAGAAGCTCTAAATGAACTGATTTTTTATAATCGGGTCGATATTGCAGCGATGGGAGCAATTTTCGACAAGACGATTAAACGCCTTGGTTTTCAATCCGATCTGTTTAGTAAAACCATTCAGTTCGAAGAGTGGTCGGCACCCAAGTATTGGAAAGAACTTCCCACTTTTCGAAAACGCCGCAGACTCAACGGACGCAAAGCGGCAACTTACGCGAGCGTTTTCGGCAACAGCCCAGCTACTCAATCTCGCATAGTTGGAATTGACTTGACCGGATCAGAAAAACGACCAACTGGCTGGTGCGTATTGGATGGCACCGTAGCGGCCACACGCCTTTTATCTACAGACGACGACCTCATAACGGCTACCGTTGATGCAGAGCCAACTCTAGTCTCAATCGATTCTCCGCTTTGCTTACCCTATGGCCGCCTGTCTGTGTTTGACGACGACCCTAGCCGTGAGAAATATGGCATCATGCGCGAATGCGAGCGAGAACTGAAGCGCAGAGGCGTAAACGTATATCCCAGTCTAATTCCAAGTATGCAAAAGTTAACCGCACGCGGAATTTCGCTGGCGGAAAAATTTCGCAAGCTTGGAATACCGGTCATTGAAAGCTATCCCGGCGCCGCGCAAGACATTATGCGCATTCCCAGAAAGGGGCGTGGCGTTGAATGGCTGAGGATTGGACTTCAAGACTTCGGAATTTCTGGCACGTTCGACGACGATAAAGTTACTCATGACGAATTGGATGCAATCACATCTGCTTTAGTCGGTGTTTTCCATTTAGCTGGGCGCTCTGAGGCACTTGGAACTGAGCACGAAGCTCCTCTGATAATACCGGAAATGACCGCAACTGACCGCCCCGTTGTCATTGGAATCAGCGGCCCGATTGCAGCAGGTAAGACAACCGCATCGAGATTTCTTGAGCAAAAAGGATTTGCCTACACGCGATTTAGTCTCGTTATCGACGAAATTCTCGAAGAACGAGGCCAAGAAGTAAACAGATCGAATCGCCAGCAGCTGGGGGGCGAGATTAACAAGTCTGGTCGACAGCGGGAACTCGCCGAACGGACAATCAGGAGAGTTGAAGGACGTGACAGAATCGTGGTGGATGGTCTAAGATTCCCGGAAGACCATGCCTTCCTAGTTGAGAAGTTTGGCTCCAATTTCACTCACTTGTTTATTGAGGCGGGGGTGGAGTTACGGAAAGCGCGGTTTTCCAATCGGCTTGGCAAGGATAGCTCGATAAACGATCGCGATTTTGAGTCAGCATCCGAATCAGAAGTCGAAAGGAAGGTAATAAATTTGAAGAGCTTGGCAAAGGCGACTCTCAAAAACGAAGGCAGTTTAGCCGACCTTGAGAAAAATCTCACCACTCTTCTGTAAACGACAAAAAGGGAAAAATAATGCCGGTCTCGGTGATAGTTGGCGGTCAGTTTGGCTCTGAAGGAAAAGGCAAAGTTGCGCTTGAGTTGGCAAGAAAATTTGAAGGCCAACCTGTCACTGTAGTTCGTGTTGGTGGAACGAATTCAGGTCACACGGGATATGACCGAAACCGCAAGAAATTCGCTTTACGGCAATTGCCCGCAGGGTGCATTGACCGCAACGTAGATGTTGTATTTCCGGCAGGTTCATACATCGACTTTGCGCTTCTTCTTAAAGAAATTGACGAGCTCGCGTACCCAAGAGATCGTATATATGTAAGCAAATATGCGCGCATTATCACGGACGCACATAAACGATGGGAACGAACCGCAGGACTGGTTTCAACGATTGGCTCAACCGGCAGCGGTGTCGGTGCAGCAATATTGGCGGCGGCAGCTCGTGGCGCAGAGAACTTACGGTTGACTTCACCGGATGCCGAGCATTGTGAGCCACTATCTGAATTTGTTTGCGACACGACAGAGTTGCTTCGATCAAAACTAACAAGGAAGCACCGCGTTATTATCGAAGGCACTCAGGGCTTTGGCCTTTCTCTGCTCGACGGAGGGTACTGGCCAAAGGCAACATCGCGATCTGTAACTGCTTCTGCAGCATTAGCCGAAGCGGGAATAAGCCCGTTAGACGTTGATGACGTGACAATAGTGTTGCGCTCCTTCCCAATCCGTGTCGCAGGAGACTCAGGTCCTCTATTGAACGAAATCACCTGGGACGATGTCGCCACGACAACCGGCAAGAAACTCGATTTGCGCGAATACACAACGGTTACGAATAAACTTCGCCGCGTAGGCAAATTCGATGCAAGCCTAGTTCGCCGCGCGTTGGCGGCCAACAAACCCACGAGGGTTGTTTTGAACCATCTCGACTACATTGGCGATCCAACTGATTTGGGAGACGCCACAAGCAATATCTCAATATTTGTCTCGAAAACTGAAGCAGATATTGGGCAGTCAATAGACTGGTTTGGTTTTTCGGAATTTGACGTAATAGAAGCAAAAAAGGCCAAAAATGGTGACCAACGAGAATTTGCCAAATAACAATGAAGCGGATGCTCTACGTGGTTACATCGGGAAATTGCGATTAAGCAGAGAAGACGCAGCGAAGGCAGCTGAGAAATATCAACCAAAAACTGAAGGGCAATCCGCCCCCGATCCATTTCCGAAAATTCCCGCATCACTTCTTTCAGCCGAACATATACGTGACTACGTTTTAGAAACTGGCTTAATTTCGCCATTCTACCTTAGCAATGAGAAAAAATCGCCGGTAAAGAAAGCCGCATACGAAGGCAAAATCGGGAACGTCGCATATCTTTACAATAAAGACGGTGAACGCGAAACGATCTTTGACCCTAGGAAAAACGATAATCTAATTGTTCCAGCGAATTCTATTGTGTTCGTTGAATGCGATATAGATTTCCGCTTACCGGAATTCATCGCGTTGCGCTTTAATCTTCAGATTCAACATGTTCATAGGGGCTTGTTGCTAGGCACGGGCCCCTTAATCGATCCCGGGTTTTGGGGAAAGCTGTGTATTCCGCTGCACAATTTGACGGATAAAGAATATCCGATTCCGCGAAACGAGGGCTTGATTTGGCTCGAATTTACAAAAACCACTTCGGCCGTCAAAGATGGTGAGACCCCGATCGGACGACGACCGCTAGGCACCACAGGCGGTTTTTGGGAAATTGATGAGTATCTAAAGAAGGCATCAAAACAAAACGGCCCTTGCGAAATTCCTATTCGGAGTTCGCTACCAAGTATGTTCTACGATTCTAAGAGACAAGCTGAAGAAGCCCGAGACGCCGCAAGTAAAGCGAAGAAATCTGCTGACGATATGCTGGGGCTCGGATTCTTAGGCGTTTTGGCTGTGGTCATCGGTGTAGCTGCACTTTGGGGAACCTTTTATTCGGAAATTCGAGCTCAAAATAGAGTACTAGAACCAAGACTCTCAGCCGCTGAAACGGCAATCGAGGGACATTTAACTGGATTAAATTCACTCGCTAATGGTTCGGCAGAAATTCAATTTGGCTTAGATGAGATTGCGCTTGCGCAAGAACGAACTCAAAATGAGCTAGCTCAAAAAATAAGCAATCTTGAAAGCCAAATTGAATCTCTTTCAAAAAAAGCTGAAGAGTACGAAGTCAAATTAAACAATCTGCAAACCCTATCCGGCCAGACTAAACAAGATCAGTCCACCGACGAATGACATCATAACTTATGTTACGATGCGAAGTGTGGGCCGCGACGGTGAGTTGTTCCCGTCAATTGCTCCATAGAGCGCTTCAAATTCCTCTTTGCAAAGACGCGTCAGCCTTAAGAGCTCATCTGCATCATAACCAAGATCGTTACGGTGGACTTTGATGATATCCGGAAGAACAACAGGCAGATCATGAGGGAAATCTAACTCTGCGGGCTCCCTTGTTCTCCAACCCTTTTTACTAAACTGTGTAAAAAGATATCGATATTGGTTTGAATTTACTGCACCGACATGTTTTGCGGACATCAGCAATGACTGCATTGACATTCGCCATTCACGCTTTAGCGCCGCCAAATATTGTATCGTCACTTTCCGACCGCGAAATACTTGCCGCATTTCCTCGGCAGGCATCATGAATTCACTAGCAAATTCGTTTGCTTCATCCTCCATTGTGGAAGTTGGAAACCGATGCATAACGAGGTGACCAAGCTCGTGTGCCAGCGTAAAACGAACTCGGTCCGCGGGGTGAGTCGGATTAAATAATACGATTGGGGGCGAAGACGGAGGCCTAAAAATAACTCCGCTGATTTGTGCGCCACCAAAGTCAGACACTCCGACGATGACTCCAGCCCTTTCCAACAGTCGCGTTAGATTTTTTATTGGGCCGTGCGTGAGCTGCCAGTGAAGCCGGACCTTTTTGGCAACCGCTCTCGGCGAATCTTCCATCTCAATATGTAGTTCAGGGACGTTGAGCGACCTAGATAAATCCACATTCGCTAAGAAGCGCCGGATGTTGAATAGACGAATATTCAACTCAGCCGTCAGCATATCTACGTCTTTGGCGGCAACCTTCGAATTTCCGCGTAACATCGGGTGCACACTCACCGGCGGCCCTAGAACCGTTTCATTCTGGAGAAAAAATTCTTTCGGGAACTGATAGGCGTCTGAAGCTTTAGCAATGGCCTCGTCTGTCACTTCGACGAGTCCATTCTCCATTCGCGATAGAACTGTCTGCTTCAAATTAAGTTTTGGAGCAGCTTGAGTCTGAGTAAGGCCTCGCCGCTGACGCGCGAGACGCAAAAAATCACCGCGACTATCCATTATTCGTCAGTCGATTGCTCGGTATCCACGTCCGGTGCTTTCGGCGTAACCAAGCCCTCGCCATCATCATCGTCTGGCCGTTCACTGACCGACGGAAATTCCACAATATTGTAGTCATCATGAATGCCGCTCTCAGCATCGTCGATGGAATAACTCCACAACACGCGGTCGCCATCCCGGTGGACAATCAAGACTTCATTGATCCCGGAGCCCAGTTCATCATTCGTGTAAGTGATGTCGACGCAGGCGGCATCTGCCGGAAACCCTGGCAAACACTGAGTCGGATCATTAAAAGCAATGACCGTTTGCGTCGGATGATTCTGGCCTCGACCCTCGTCATCACCCTTTTTAAATCGCGCCAAAATCGGCTGCTGGCCTCGTGGATAAAAAAGAACTTTGAAAGACTGAGCCTCGAAGATCACCTTTACATCGGCATCAGCATCAAATGCCTCCCCAACGATGTTAGACATCGCATCGTAGATCGTATCGGCTAGCGTTCGTGGATACCGTAATTCCGCAAGGCCGCGTTCCCGACGGAATGCTTCGACCAGCGCGACCTCCGCGCGCGCCATGTCAAAGACAGAGCGAATTTGAGGGTGAAACGGTGTTAACAGAGGCTTAACGATTGATTCTGTAACGACAGGCATTAGGCGAACTCCGGGACGGTGGATCGACCATCGCATATCAAATCTGCAAATTCAAGAAATTTTATTCAAATTCTATTTTTATAAATTTTATCAATAGGTTACATTGCTCAGTTTCGCGTTCTGCTACCGGCTATCGAAATCGTCTACAGATTTGACATGAAGCAACGCCTTTTCACGACTGTTTTGCGATAGAATCCAAAAGCTCATGAATACGCGCTCATGTCCGAAATTGCGTGCTCAGAGGCTCTACCTCTCCAACCCGCCTTTCTGCCTCCCAAAAGTCCATGACACCCGCCCGCGCCGCATGACGCCACTGATTTCTAAGCCACATCTTTTCTCGATCGTCTCGCGCCATGGAACCAACGTGAATTCCCTCGCCTGCTCGACGACGGCGAAACGGCCCTGCGGCAGATCAACGGGTCGCTTGTAGCGGCCTTCGATTTTTTGCCCCTCGGCCGAAGCAGTGAACGTCTTGTCGAGCTTTTCTTCAAAGTTGGCTGCAACATCGTTCATGGCAGTGCGTTCTAACGCGCGCAACCGCACCCGATCGATCTTTGCTTGATCGGTCGTATTCAACAGACCCTGACCTTGAAGCCAATTCCGCCGCGCCGTCACAGCCTTTCTGATTTCGGCGCCGAACCCGCGATCAACGCCGGGCGCCTCCCGGTCGCTTTGGACAAAGTCGTCCAGTAGCGTTTCGGCCCTCGCCTCTTGCAGTCGCTCAATCGCCACCCAGGATAGTGTCCTGATGCGGGCCGGCACCCGAGCGCGTTCATAGGATTGTGTGCGCTCCAGAAAATCTTGCGGAATGCGCCATGAACCGTCTTGCGATCTTGAAACGATCCCGGCCCTGCGCAGCGCTTCAAGACGCCTCTTGTGAGCAAAGCGATATTCGGTGCTCGCTGATGAGTCGAATTGACGATGCAGGTCATCTGAATAAACGCCATTAGATTTCTTGGCGATGGTGGCGATGGTGCGATCCGATTTTTTGGGTCCTGGCGCTGACTTTTCGATCTCGACAATGGCGCCAACAGGCGGCGCGCAGCCGGGCTCATAATTGCTTTCAATGCGCCATTGATTTCCGTCAGCGCCGTCGACGGCCATGAAGCGCTTGTCATGACCATCATCAATGGCGCCGTAACCGGCGACGCGGCCGAGGAGTCTATTCGGCGCGTTCCCATTGCCAAAAACCCGCACCTGCGCCGGCGAAACATCTTTTCCGAGCGCTTCATGCATTGAGCGAATGATGTCGCCGCGCTTGCCCATCTCCTGCAGCGCGGTTTCAAGGTTTGGCGCCAAGGTCCATTCACCGTCCGTCCGGGCCGCCATGTTCATCGCTTCAAGCCGCCGCAAGCGGGCGCGCATAAGCTTCAACTGAAACCGGTCGAAGGGTGATGCTGCCCGGTCCAATTTTACAACACCGCCCTGTGACTTCTCGATCAGCGTCCGGTCTAATGGCGTGAAGCGCTCTTTTTCGACTTCGGCGAAGCGCTGCAGTGCAATTTCAATATCGTGGCGCGGGCCGAGTTCCAGCGTCGCGACTTCCTGGGCCCGATTTCGAATGCCGCTGGTGATGTAGTTGCGCGCGATGACAAGGTCGCTTCCATCATCGGCTTTTCCGCGCAGAATTATATGAGTGTGCGGATGGTCGGTATTGTAGTGATTGACCGCTACCCAATCGAGTTTGGTGTCGAGATCGTTTTCAACGCCCGCCATGACATCCCGCGTATAATCGATGAGGTCCGATAAGGCGTCGGCGTCCTCCGGCGACAGGATGATCCGGAATTGATGCCGGTCGCCCTCGCCTTTCGCCAAAAACGCCTTGCCGTCCACATCGTCATGTTCGGGGCCATATAGTTTGCCGGGCCCATGCTCGCGATCCGTGCCATCCCGCTGGATATAATAAAGATGCGCCTGCGCTTTCGGGCCGCCATTGCCCCCAAGGCGCACCGAACGCATTTTCACGGTGACCCGGCGCGCGCGATAGTTGGCGAATGCACGGTGCGCAGTGGCATGCGCCGATCCCCGGCCGATCCGTTTGCCCGTGAAGGTCGATTTTCCTTTCGCTGCGAAGACGCCTGGCCGCGCCTTTTCCATTTTCGCGTAAAGCTTGCCGAGATAGCGCTTCGATGCCTTGCCGCCACTGGCGCGAATACGCCCTAGCTTCGGAACGAAGTCTTCCCTATCGCCCGTCATGATGGTGGCGCTCATTGGCGCCAACCTGATTGACCTTGGCGCTCTTTTTTTGATGTGCAGACTGGCTTTGAACGGCGCCTGGCGCCGTTCCTTTAATCTTGCCATAAATCAAAATTTGTAGGGTTACATTATGTTTGCTTGATTCTTTCTCTGAACCTTCGAACTCC
>JANQOV010000052.1 GCA_028285645.1 Hyphococcus sp. | reverse complement strand
CATTGAAATCGTTTTTGCCGGCCCGGTGGTTATAGCGGGGAGCCTCCACCCGATCCCATCCCGAACTCGGTCGTTAAATTCCCCAGCGCTGATGGTACTACGTCTTAAGGCGTGGGAGAGTAAGTCGCCGCCAGGCCTGCAAAGATGATTTTGACCCTTCTCACGAATATCTCAAAAACGCCCGTCATTTCTCATGACGGGCGTTTTTTTTGTGGCGATCAATCCGACGCGGTCGCAGCTTGTTACAGTGATCCCTACGCTGCGAACCAATCACATGCGCGCTTTTCCTGAACCGCCCATTCCTCAGTTTTGCTTTCGGCCAATGATCACTGGTATTTTACCAGCGCTCGCGCTTGCTATGGAAGGCGCAGCTCGGGCATGATGCTAATGGGAAGCGATGGGAAGCCAGACAATGAAACAAGCCGCATCAAGACGGCGATGGGTGCTATTGGCCGCCGCCTTTGCAATCGTGGCGGTCGCATGCGATCGCTCGCCATCAGCTGATACCAGCGAGCAACCGGCTGAAAACCCTGCGAATGCTACGTCGATTGACGAACAAGAGGTCAATCTTGACGTCTGGCTTGAGCGAATGGAAGTCGGCAGCCGGGAGCTTTATTCCGCCCGGGCGGCGGTTGTCGAAGCGGTCGGCCTTAAAGCAGGCGACAAGATCGCTGATGTCGGCGCCGGCACAGGGTTATATTCGCTATTGTTTGCGGAAGAAGTGGGCGCTGACGGCGCGGTCTACGCCGTCGATATTGAACCGCTCTTTCTTGATCTCATCAATCAGCGTGCGGAAGATGACGGCTTTCAAAACATCACCTCAGTTTTAAATCGCATTAACTCGATCACTTTGCCGAGGGAATCTGTCGACGTCGTATTTATCGCCGACACCTATCATTATTTTGATGACCGGGAAGCAATCATGACGACGGTGTTCGATGCGCTTAAACCTGGCGGTAAATTGATCATTGTCGACTATGATATTCAACCCGGGGAAGCGCGGCCGGAAGATAAATCTCACATTAAGTTCGGCAAGGCGGCGGTGATTTCAGAAATTGAGTTTGTCGGATTTGCCCACGAACAAAACGCCGTGATCGACGGCCTCGAAGAAAACTATTTTGCGGTCTTTAGAAAACCAGCTCAGTAAGCGACCCGCTGTTTAACGATCGCTGATTTTGATTTTCTGGGCCTTCTTTGAGGCTTGTGCGTTGACTTTCACCCCTGCGACTAATTCCGAGTGGTTCCGGTCATCGTCCGGTTTTACCGCGCGCATAACGGCAATCGCCCACGCGGTTAAATTGGCGCGGATCGGTGGAATGGAAAAGCAAATGATCGTGCCATAGGCGGCAAGCGTCATTAGGTTGATTGTGAGAGAGAATAGGTTTCCAGCTAATGCTGCAAATCCCGCGAGTGCGCCAACGAAGATGACTCCCGCGAGGATTCCAAAGCCGCGGAAAAACCCCCATGCAACCACGCCGCAAAACAAAAGAAATAGCGACGCCCACACATATTTTGTGTCCAAATCTGTAATGAGCAACAGATCAATAAACTCAAAAATTGTTATCGCGATGAAGATCAGACAAAGATAAGCAGCCCAATCGTATGCTCTTGCGTCTTGCGTCTTGGACTTTTTGTTGGGTACTGACAGTTTGTAAAAGAGGTACGCACACATCATGTCAAGGAACAGCATGTGGCTGGCGAATATTGACAGTGCTTCTCGAAAAAAAAGATTGATAATCCACAACCCAAAAAGAGTTGCAGCGGCTACAAATATTCGAAAATTGCGCGCCGGCGGCAAAGAGGCAACACCAGCGCACAATGTCATCGTAATGATTACGATGCCAAAGAGCTGAACGCCTGGGTCAGTAGTTGGTTCAACCATGCTGTTGGCGGACGTTTAGAGCCGTCGCCTGCTGCAGATGGTCCAAAGTGTTCAACCAATCTGGCGCCGGCTTCCTTCGCAAGTTCTTCCATTTTCTCATGCTCAGCTTGCACTATCGAAAAGAGTTCTACAAGCGGCGCCTTGAGCGTGCTTGCGCTATTTCCGCTCTCTACTAGGGCAATCAGATCGTCACACCGATCACAGGCCTGTTCGAATGCGGCGACGGACTGTTCTGCACTAGCAGCGGAAACGCCAAGCTTGGCGGCAAAGGCGTGCGGCGCGTCCAGTTGCGTAGAAATCGCCAACGCAACCGCGGCGATTGCGGCAACTTTTGCTGACCGGTGCTGTTTTGGATCGATGAGCGTTTCCGCCATCGGCTTAAGGCGCCGGTTTTCGAGTTTTAGGATTTTTAACTGATCAGGGCGAACATCGATACGCTTGTTAGCAGACATATCATTCTCCGTGTTTGCATCGCACAATCGCGACCGGAGAAAGGTCTGTTCAGTTTGGTTAATGAGGGGTTAACAATTACCCGAAATGAGGGTAGTGACCTTCCGGGCGGCGTAACTTATAATTGTCAATTGGAAATTATGAAGATTGATCGAAAACCCGACGAAAGTTTGGTGGCGTTTCTTGTTCGTCAGTATCTGGATCGTGCGTTTCCAGAGCTTCACTCGCGTCTGGCCGCCAATAAAAGTGACGCGAAGAATCAGAACCGTCATTCCGCGCCTCAAGCCGCGCCAGATGGTCAAGAATCTCAATCACAACATCTTGGAAACGTTTATAATTTTCCCGATCCGCCGAACCGCCGATAAGATCTGCTGCGGCCAGTTTGTTCGCAGTTTGCTCCAATATTTCGGCAAGGTGTTTCTCAGCCAGGGCGCCACGGAAAACCAGGTGCCTGATGGCGGCTGACCTTGTTAAGATTGGGCGTTTGCGCGCGCGCCAGTCATCAAGAATCTCAAGGAATTCTTGATCGCAGCGGATTTGGATCTTCTGGTCAGCGGGCATAGAGTCCATCTTGTACCCACACGGCAACCGTGTATCAAGCACTATGAAGCTTGATTTGAGCGCCATGTCAGTACAACACTGACATACGTGAACAGTATCCGGCGAGCGTACACGAAAGCCAACCTCGGTATCGCTCGTCGCCGGGGCAGATTTTCCTGACCGGGGAGGAAAATATGGCGTATGAGTACAACGATATCGACTGGTATCTGGGGAAAAAACTACGGAGTGCGCGAAAGCTGGCAGGCTTCACGCAAAGCCAATTGGCGGAGAAAATTGGCGTCGCCTTCCAAACGGTGCAAAAATACGAAAACGGCGTCATGCGCGTTTCCGCGAGCCGCCTTTATTCCGTTTCTGAAGCGCTGAATATTCCGCTGTCGTTCTTCTTCGAGGGTCTTGCCGAGAGAATCGGCGCACCGCCAGCATCAACAATGCAACATGTGATTGTTTTGTCAGAACTACCGCCGGCGAAATCGGAATGCGTAAGGCTGATCGCCGACGCGCCTGACGATGTTGTCGGACCACTCATATCCTTGCTGCAAAAGCTGGCGAATGAGTCTGCTTCGGATCGCGCCGATATGGTGAGTGCGGCAAAGCTCAGCGTGAAATCAAGTTGATTGCCGATATTTCAATGGATTGTTGAATGACAGCGCAAGGGCTGCATGTCAGTTAGCAGTAAACGCAGTCTAGCATGGCTGCGACGCTTGCGGCGATGAAAACCAAGAACGCGATAAAAAACGCGATCTGCATCAGCCTATCCTTGAGGGTTGGCGTGAATACGCTGCGCAGACGAGTTTGGGATTTCCTCGGCCCTACATCATCTTTGTAAGGATTTTCAGGGATCGTTTCGTACACGGCATAGGCTCCACGCGTTTGTTGGCCCACACACCTTCAACGATGATGCAGGAAATTCTGCGAAATCTCAAGCCGGCGATTTAGGTCTTTGCGTACGCGGATGATTTCGGCGCAGAGACAAACAATGAAGAAAGTTGGCGATTAAACGGCGTCAGCGCATGCCCGCAGCGATACAAACGGCTTTAGATGCGAACGATACATCGCCTTGACCCAACCCTTTATTTGATGCGGCGGGCGATGCGCCAGCGTGTTTCTTCTTGATCAGCTTTACACTGCGTCCTAACAGGCTTGACGATCAGTCGCCGCCGAGCTGCAAGATGCCGATAAAGGGGCCGGTTTCTTGATCGATTTCAGCTGGATCGGTTGTTGGTTGCTCCGACGGCGCCGGATGCGTCAGCGCTATGGCGAGCCGACCGAGATCGGGGCCGCTCAGGCTATTGTCTTGATCCTGATCGAGCTTGCGAAAAGAGACTTCCCTGGCGATGACATAGCTGCTTTCCAATATACCGGGGCCGCCAAATGCGAGATCCGCATAGATTGCGCGGGCGCTTTGTTCAATGCGCCGCCTGTTAAGGTCAGGCGCCGCCAGATTGTCTTCGTTTGGCAGGTCGAGAACCTTAAGCTGCTTGTGGCCGTCTAACGCGACAAATCCGTTGAGACGCGCAAGTTCAGCGGAGACAACGGCGAGGGCGACAAATTCTTCTTGTTCTAGCAATCCGCTGCCATCAAGGTCGGCGCGGTGAAACTGACGGCTGGAGGCGTGACTGAAGTCGGCAAGCGACAACCTCTCTGCAGCCGCGGGGTAGGCGTCAACCGGACGCGACGCAAAAACAATCGCCGTTCCAATAACCCCAAGTGCGACAGCCAAAACCAGAGCAGCTGAGCTGTATTTCGTCATTTATACTTACTCACAAAAGATTTCTTCTTCTTAGGCGCCAAGTTTTCCGTAATTCCAATCGCCGCGCATGCGCTACCTGGCCCGCGCGCGCCCGGTAAAACGTTCTCCGACGCGAAATAAACAGGGCGGCACCATTAACGCGAACATGGTTTAAAGCGCGTTAACAGGCGCATGCAATCAGGCTGCTAAACTCCGGCGAAACCTAGCCGACGCTTTGATTTTAAGACCAAGTCCACGGAAAGATAATTCTGAAAAAATGGGCAAAACTTGATGCGCGTACTGCGAAGTCAGTCGCCATAGAAACGTTAGGCTATAGCAGTTCCAAACAAACGCTTCGAAGTTATCGATTGTCTTGAAAACTACACAGAGTTCATGCATAGTCCGATGCTGGGTGCGTGGATTCTGATTGCTGAGCACACGCCGCGCAAACAAATACATCAGTTAGTTTGTGTAATGCGCACTTTAATTTGATTGCGCATGGTTGGGAAAACGCGAAAGCATCACGCCGATTTGATGAAGAACATTCTTCAGTCAGCGTGTTTTGGCGCTTGTTATGTGCGTCGGCGGAATTGTCGTTGAAAATCAGTTTGGTTCAGATACGAGATTTTTGGCCAAATCGAAGTCAAGGACGTTCAGGCGCGCCGCAAAGGGGGCGCCTTTTCTTTGGGGGCTTGTTTATTTTCTAGAGAGCGCCGCAAAGCAAGGTACGTATAGTGTGTACAGTGTATTTAGTGTCTACAGAGTATTGGTTTGTGAAATTGCTCATGCCGATTATTCGTTTTGGTGAGCAAATGGGCCTTTGTAAAAAAGTTCGTGAGCATTGGCTTTGCTCTGCGTCTACCTTGATCGTGGTATTTTTAAGCGCGAGTGATCCGCCCGATTGTTGAATGCGTATTGTTTGTTGTCTGTGTTTCAGCTGCGTTTGTTGAGTGTGCGATGGATGCGGCGGCGCAGCTACGGAAACTTGGTAGTTTTCTCTTGACGAGAAAAACAGATCACTAAATTCTCTTGCGGCGAAAATGGAGTTCAGATGGCTACGGGAGAGATCAGCCTCGAGGACGCCGGCAAGATTTTAAATGATCTTTATGAGCGTCAACATGAACTGTCGACCGCTGACATGCAGCAGTTGGAGGAGTGGGATCGGTTGTTGTCTTATGCTGAAGAGCAGCTAGGCAAGACTGAGTTTCAAGATACAACTGCACATACGAGGTTTTTTGGCGGATTTGCGGAAGACATTGCGCCGGGCGAGAAAGCAGAGGATGCGCTTTATGCAATCAAGCGCGCGATTTGGGCTGCCGTGTTTAATCGGCGTTCTAAAACAATGGAAGATTTAGCGCTCAAGGCGAAAATCTGGCGGAGAAGTATTTCAGAAGAGTTTTCGATTTCGCCAGAGGGCATCGTCGATGAGTTCTTAAGCTGGTCTGTCTATCTCGATATCATTGATTTGGAAAAGGCCATGCACAAATCACTAGACAAGCGAAATACCAAATTACCGGCGTGAGAATTGCTTGGCGATTCCCACTAACATCTCTCGATATTCCGGTTTGCTGATTTTGTCGTAAGCTCTGAGGAGGCTGGTTCGCAGCGCGTCTTCGCCATTTCTGACGTGGTTTGCCGGCGCGCCTTTGTCGTCGAAGAAATAAGACACCGGCTTTTGCAAGTATTCAGCAAGGCGCCAAAGCGTTTCCGTGCTCATGCGCGCGCTGCCGGCCTCATACTTTTGGATTTGTGAAACGCTCATCTCTAACGCGTCGGCGACATCTTCAAGGCGCAGCCCCTGTTCCAGGCGTGCCGTTTTTGCCTGGCGACCAACGAACGACTCAATGGTTTTGTCCACCGCTTTGTTACGCGCCCTTTCCCGTTTCGCAACTCGTTATGAGGGTGGGATTGAGAAAACTCAATCTGCCTAACTGCCACACGGCGTGAGATTGAATTAAACTCAAGAAAGGTAATGGAACTACAGCACAGCTGGGGCCGTGATGGTCGATTTCCATTGCCCTCTAATCCCCAGCCTGGATTGAATCCAAATAGTAGCGTTTACGGATCAATTTGATGGCGACCCCGGCAGGATTCCAACCTGCGACCTACCGCTTAGGAGGCGGTTGCTCTATGCAGCTGAGCTACGGGGCCGGCGTTTCAGCGCGTCAACATAGAAAAACCCGCCGGGCATTGCACGCCCGATCCCGGCAATGCGGCCCGCGCGCGCAATATCATGCTAAAGCGCTGAAATATATATAGTTATCAGAACGTCCCTTGGGCTTCGATAACATCGCGCGACGTCGCTCGGTATAGCGCCGCGGCTGCGCCTTGCGCGGCGCGCCTATCGCTGGCGACAGATTGCCGCCATTTACCTACCAATTTCCTGGATTTCGACGCCAAATCGTTTTCCTTCAGCTCAGATGCAGCCATAATTGCCTGGGACATTCGCGGCGACAGCTGCGACGGGAAGGAGACCAAGCTCATGGCGCGCAAACAGGCGGCGATTATCGCGGCGGGAATACTGGGGGCTTTTGCAATTGGCCTATTGATCGGGCGGGCGATCGCCCCCGGCGCAGGGCCCGGCGGCGGGCCGAACAGCCAGTCTATTGTCGCGGCTGACCCGCGGGCGCCGGCCGGGACGCAAACCCGCCGGTCGTTTCAGGAGCGCCGCGCCGACCGGGCGCCAAGGCCCGCGCCGCTTTCCATAGACGGGTTCGCCTATAGCCGCTTGGTGCTCGACACAGGATCGGAAACGCCAAAGGCATGCTTTCAGTTTTCGCAAGATCTCGATGACAGCGGCGACGTCAATTACGCTGATTTTGTTCGCCTCAACCCCGACGACAAGCCTGCTGTTGAAGTCAATGGAACGTCGCTTTGCTTGAGCGGCCTTGATTACAACAAGGATTATCGCGCAAGGCTTCGGGCCGGTTTGCCGAGCGCCAAAGGCGATCGCCTGGAACGCGCCGAAGAGGTGCTCGTCGCCTTTGGCGATAAGCCGGCTTATGTCGGTTTCGCTGGAGACGGCGTCATCCTGCCGCGCTTGGAAGCAGACGGCGTCGGCATTGAGACCGTCAATGTCGAAAAGATTGAAGTCTCCGTGCGCCGCGTGTCGGATCGGTCTCTGGCGCGCAAAGACATCGTCGCCGGCGAGTCTGTCGGTGACAATGAATACTTCTATGTGTGGGATCAGGAAGACGGTTCTGATGTCGGCGTTGAGGTTTGGAAGGACGAGCTTGGCGTTTCCGGCGACCGGAACGAAACGGCGACAACGGTATTTTCGCTCGGCGCCGCGCTTGAGACGCTGGAACCCGGCGCCTATTTCATCAGGGTGAAGGATGTTTCTCCGGGCGCTGACGAACGCCGCACGGCGCAGGCCTGGCGATGGATCCTGTTCACCGATATGGCGCTCACATCCTTTACGGGCGCAGACGGCGTTGATGTCTTTGTCCGGTCCATCTCATCAGCGCGGCCGGTCGCCGGCGTTGAGCTTTCGTTGATTGCCGTCAACAACGAGATCCTCGCCACCGCTATCACCAATGCGGACGGGCGCGCGCGGTTTGGCGCCGCAGCCGTCAATGGCGATTATCCGCTGACGCCGCGCATGATCATGGCCTATGGCCCGCAGGATGATTTTGCGGCGATTGATCTTAATCGCGCGCCGCTCGATCTCAGCGATCGCAATATCGGCGGCCGTTCTGCGCCGCCAAAGTTTGACGCCTTTGTTTATCTTGATCGCGGCATTTATCGCCCTGGTGAGACGGCGCATATTTCCGGATTGGCCCGCGACGCCGTTGGCAAGGCCGTTGAAGACCGCACGCTGAGTGTAACGGTGCGCCGCCCGAACGGCACGGAAGCGGAAACGCTGAGGTTCGACAAGTTAGACGTCGGCGCTTTCAGCTTTGACTATGACGTGCCCAATGCTGCGCCCCGCGGCGTTTGGCGCATTGAAGCGCGCGCTGACGGGCTCGATGACATTGTCGGCTCGGCGAGTTTTTCTGTGGAGGATTTCGTTCCTCAACGGCTCGAAGTGAATATCGATACCGACGAAGAAACACCCATCCGGCCCGGCGAAGAGCGCGCCCTGTCGGTGACAGGCCGATATCTTTATGGCGCGCCCGCAAGCGGTCTTGCTGTTGAGGCGGAAGCGCGGTTGAGGCTCGATCCCAATCCGTTCCCTGATTATTCGAAATATCGCTACGGGCCGGTGAATGGTCGGTTCGAAGAACGGTTCATCAAACTCGCCAACACCACGACCGACGCCGAGGGAAAAGCAAGCGTCGCCCTTAACCTCGATGACGCGCCAAAAGACTATGGCGCGCCGATGCGCGCTGATCTGGTGGTCGGCGTTGTTGAACCAGGCGGGCGCGTGGTGCGCGAAAGCGCGCGCATTCCGGTTCGTCCGGCTGATGAATATATCGGGCTTAAACTCAACACGGAAAGCGGCGGCTTCGGTCAGGGCGATCCGGCGGAAGTTGACGCCGTCTTGATCAATTGGCGCGGCGAGGCGGTCGCCGGCGAAATCGAATGGCGCCTTGTTGAAGAAGATTATTGGTTCGACTGGTACCGGGAAAACGGACAATGGCGTTGGCGGCGGTCTTATCGCGACGTTCTTGTTGCAGAGGCCCGCGGCGCAGCGAGCGCAGGCGAAGCGGCGCGTCTCTTGAGCCAACGGCTTGATCCCGGCGCCTATCGGTTGACGGCGACGAAAGCCGGCGGCGGCGCCTCCAGCGATATTCGTTTTTATGTGGGATGGCGATCGCACGCCGCCGGCGCTGACACGCCTGACCAGGCTGCGATGACGCTGCAAACTGATAACGTAACCCCCGGTTCGCGAGCGCGATTGTTCCTGACGCCGCCCTATGAAGGGGAAGCGACGATCGTCATCGCGACCGATCGCGTGCACCTCGTTCAGCGCATGAAAGTTGGCGCCAAGGGACGCGAAATCATTGTCGATACGGACCCATCCTGGGGCGCAGGGTTTTATGTGCTTGCAACGGTGGTAACGCCACGCGAAGCGCGTGATCGGCCAGTGCCGCGCCGCGCCATGGCGGTAACCCACGTGCCCTTTGATATGTCGGCCCGCACTTTGGATGTCGCCATTGATGCGCCTGACCTGTTGCGGCCGCGCCAGCAGCTCGACTTGCCTGTGAAGATCGAGGGCGCTGACGGCGACGCCCCCGTCATGATGACCGTTGCGGCGGTGGACGAGGGCATTTTGCGCCTGACGAAGTTCAAGTCGCCTGATCCGGTTGGCCATTATTACGGCAAGAAAAGCCTTGGCGTTGAAATTCGCGACGACTACGGACGAATTTTGCACGCCAATCTCGGCGCAGCAGCGCGCTTTGGCGGCGACCAGCTCGGCGGCGAAGGCTTGACCGTCGTGCCAACAAAATCAGTCGCGCTGTTTTCCGGCCTCGTTGAAGTGTCGGAAAGCGGCGAGGCGACGGTCCCGATCGACGTGCCTGACTTCAACGGCGAATTGCGGCTGATGGCGGTGGCTTGGACGCCGGAAAAGGTCGGTTCCGACTCTGAGCCGCTGACGGTGCGCGACCCCGTGCCCGCTGAAATTGCATTACCGCGTTTCCTCGCGCCGGGCGACAATGCAACCGCAACGCTGCTTATCGACAATGTTGACGGCGCCGCTGGCGATTACACTGTCGCCTTGTCAGGCGAGAACCCTGTCCAGCTGGACGCGTCTCAATCCTTCAGCTTAGCTGAAAACGAAAAACAGACAGCGCTTTATTCCCTCGATTCCGGCGAAGTCGGCATTGGGTCAATCGGTCTCACTGTAGAAGGCCCGCAAGGCTTTTCCGTCGCGCGCGATTACCCCATTCAGGTGCGCACGCCTTATTTCCCGGTAACGGAGGTGCGAACGGCAGCGCTCGGTCCGGGCGAGACCTTCGTGCTCAACAAGGCGCTTATTGAGCCGTTCGTGAAAGGATCAGCGTCGGTGAGCGTTTCCTTCTCACGGCTGCGCGGTATCGAGCCGGGTCCGTTGCTTGATGCGCTTTACCGCTATCCATATGGCTGCAGCGAGCAGCTCACCAGCTCCGCCATGCCGCTGTTGTTTGTTGACGTGCTCGGCGGTGAAATCGGCCGCGATCCGGAACGCGCGGTGCCCCCGCGCATACAGCAAGCGGTCAACAAGCTCCTTAATCGGCAGAGCACGGATGGTTCCTTTGGCCTTTGGCGGGTCGGCGACGGTTATGCGTCGCCCTGGCTCGGCGCTTATGTGACCGACTTCCTCTATCGCGCACGCAACGAAGGCTATGCAGTGCCGCAGCAAGCGCTTGAAAGTGCGTATGCGTCGCTGCAGGACATCACGCAGATCGATCGCTGGGTTGCCGCGCGCTATCAGATGCGCGCTTATGAAGGAGCGGGATCGAACGACAAGACAACTTACCTGCGTCGGCGCGCTGCAGCATATGCATTTTATGTATTGGCGCGGGCGGGGCAGGCTGACTTGTCTGACCTTCGCTACTTCCATGACGCATTGCTGGAAGAAACACCGAGCCCGCTCGCCAAAGCGCATATTGGCGCTGCGCTTGCTTTTATGGGCGATCGCGCTCGCGCCAAAAGCGCCTTCGACCAAGCGGCGGCCGCCATCGGCTGGAACAACACGGGCGATTATTACCAATCGCCCTTACGCGATGTCGCCGGCATCCTGGCGCTGGCGGCTGAGGCCGGCCAGGACGGTTGGACCGAGCCCTTAAGCGAAGAGCTTCTCACCGTGATGAAAGACCCGACACGGATGAACACGCAGGAAAAAGCCTATGTGCTGCTTGCATCGCAAGCCTTGCTGCGCGCTGCGGGACCGGTATCCATCGCCGTCAATGACAATGAAGCGCCGGACTTGCCGCCAGCGCCGTCCTTCACGCCAACCCTTGATGAAGTCGAGGAGGGCGTTTCTTATCGCAACACTGGCGATGGCCAGATATTCCGCTCCGTGACGGTTTCGGGTGCGCCCATATCAGCGCCGCCCACCGTCAATCAGGGCTTTACCCTGACCAAGCGCATCGCTACCCGCGACGGGCGCGCCGCTAACTTAAGCGCTGTGCGCCAGAACGACCGCTTCGTTGTGGTGATCAGCGGCGCCGGGCAGAACGAACGGCTGCACCCGGCGATCATTGCTGATTTGCTGCCGGCTGGATTTGAAATTGAATCCATTTTGACGACACAGGACGGCGCCGGGCGAGGGCGTAGTGGTCCCTATGCGTGGGTCGGCGAAATCTCGCGGCCGCGCATCGCTGAAGCGCGAGACGACCGCTTTGTCGCTGCGATTGATGTCCGCAATAACCGCTTTACGCTCGCCTACGTAGTGCGCGCCGTAACGCCGGGCGCTTACGTGTTCCCGGGCGCGGTGATTGAAGACATGTATCGTCCCGGCGTTTTCGCCCGAACAAGCGCGGGGCGGGTCAACATCGCAGCGGCGCAGTAGGAGAGCCCGCCCATGGCGCGCAGACTTTCAATCCGCGCTCGATGGATCGCCGGCTTTGCGGCGGTGATCGCCGCTATTGTTATTGCCGATCTCTTGTTGCCGCCGCCGCTTGAACGCGCTGGCGAAGTTTCAAAAATCGTCACCGATCGGGAAGGGCGTTGGCTGCACGCGTTCGCCAATGAGAAGGGTCGCTGGCGATTTGAAGCTGATCTTGACACGATCGATCCC
>JANQOV010000045.1 GCA_028285645.1 Hyphococcus sp. | reverse complement strand
CGCCAAGCGCCAATTCCTCCCGAGCGCCGTCGACGCGAGTCTTCACTTCAACCACGCCATTATCAAGCCCGCGCGGCCCAACAATCATCTGAAACGGTAAGCCGATGAGATCCATGCGCGCAAATTTTTCGCCGCCCCGCGCGTTCGTTTCGTCGTAAAGAACGTCTACGCCGGCGCCGGTAAGGTCTTTGTAAAGCGTCTCGCAGGCAGCATCAGCCTTGTCGTCGCCAGCCTTCAGATTGATCAGACCCACATGAAACGGCGCCACCGCCATCGGCCATTTGCATCCTGCGTCATCATGGAACGCCTCGATGAGCGCGCCGGCAAGACGTGATACGCCAACGCCATATGAACCCATTTCAATCGCTGCGTCCTTGCCGTCCGGACCGGCGACGGTTGCGTTCATGGGGCTCGAATATTTCGTGCCGAAAAAGAAAATATGGCCGACCTCGATACCGCGCGCGGTGATGCGGTCGTCAGCCACAACGGATTTTTCAAACTCCGCTTGATCATGCTCTTCTTCCGTCGCGGCGTAATGCGACGTAAACTGATCGATAATTGGCTGTAAGTCGCCGCTGTAATCAACGTCAGCCTTCGGAACCGGCAGATCGATCAAACGCCGGTCGCAAAAGACTTCGCTTTCGCCGGTGTCAGCCAAAACGATGAACTCATGACTGTCGCCGCCAATGGGACCTGAATCCGCGCGCATAGGGATCGACTTAAGGCCCATGCGCTGGAATGTACGTAGATAAGCCACAAACATCTTGTTGTAGCTCTTGCGGCCGGCGTCCTTGTCGATATCGAAAGAATACGTGTCCTTCATCAAAAACTCGCGCCCGCGCATGACGCCGAAACGCGGTCTGATTTCGTCGCGGAACTTCCATTGAATGTGATAGAGGAGCTTCGGCAGGTCCTTATAGGAACGAACCCCGGCGCGGATAATCTCAGTGATCATCTCTTCATTGGTGGGACCAAACAACATCTCGCGCCCGCCGCGATCGGTAATTCGCAGCATCTCCTTGCCATAGGCGTCATAGCGCTCGCTCTCGCGCCAGAGATCCGCCTGCTGGATGGTCGGCATGAGCATCTCAACGGCGCCGGCCCGGTTCTGTTCTTCCCGGACGATCTGCTCGATCTTTTTGAGCACCCGAAAACCAAGCGGCAGCCAAGCGTAGATGCCCGCCCCTTCCTGCCGGATCATGCCCGCCCGCAACATGAGCTGATGGGAGACGATCTGGGCGTCGGAAGGGGTTTCCTTGAGGAGCGGAAGATAAAACTGGCTAAGGCGCATGAGCGGCGAATTTCGTGACTTCGCCCAAGCTTCTAAGAAGCCCCGGCCAGAAAGTCTATTGTTCCGCGCCGCCGCAGAGATAAGGGTCGGCGTCGAACACCTCGCCGGTGGCGAGATCAACATGCAAACGCTCGAAGACGAAGTAACCGCCCCCCGGCGCAACCGCCAGGGGAATGTCTACGATGACGTCGCCATCCAGCACGGCGCCAGCCCAAGGGTTGAGATCAACAGCACGCAACGTCCTGTCCTCTGGCTCGCGCACCAGATTGGCGGGCGCAGCACAGTCGTCACGTGTGATCGTAACCGACACCGCGTTTGCGGGCGCTGCGAGCCCAACAAACAACGGTGCGACAAGGGCCAAGATTCCGGTCCTCATTCGAGCGCTCCATTATCCACGCAAAAGACCCCGCCATTTATCGCGATGCTTTCCGCCGTCTCCGGGATGAGATCAAACCGCGCCAGAAGATGGCGGCTGGCCCAGCCGGGAGAGCGTTTTTCAAGGAACACAGCAACGCTGTCGCGGACCCGCTCATCGCCTGAAATGAAGAAAGTCGGCGGCTCCGCCTGCCGAACGACATAAAGCACCGCGGGCCTCGGTGCGCAGGCCCCGGGCCGCACAATCTGGGTCTGCCCAACCGCCGGCGCGGAACACGCCAACCAAACGCCAAACAACAATCCTGGTGCAAATCGCCTCATCGCCGCTGCATCTGCAGCGTTTATGCCTTGTTAAGGATTTGCAACAGCGGACAGCAGTGTGCCGTTTTGGGAAAGGTGCGTTTGCGTTCAGGCGCTGCGTTGGCTCCGCCAACGGACCTGACTTGGATTTCGCCCGGCTGCGTTTGCTTCGCAAACGGTCTGGCGCCCGCCGCGAAGGCGGCTTACCAAAAATTTTTTCAGGTTGCGTTGGCTCCGCCAACGGACCTGAAAAATGGTGCGGCCGAGAAGACTCGAACTTCCACGGGTTGCCCCACAGCGACCTCAACGCTGCGCGTCTACCAATTCCGCCACGGCCGCACGAAGCCTTAGGC
>JANQOV010000038.1 GCA_028285645.1 Hyphococcus sp. | reverse complement strand
GGGAGAGCGGCTTGGCCACTTGCGGCGCGCTTGCTTCGTCTATACCGGCGCGGATAGTTGCGTTGCGGTGAAATTCGAGGACGCGGTCGTCCCAGGGCTCGCCGATGGATTCAAAAACGCCGCGCAGTGTGCGTTCCGGATCACGAGCAAGCGCCTCATATCGAAGCTCGATTACAGACTTGCCGGCCATTTTAGCGGCGCGGCCCGCCAGAACATGATCGCGCCAAAGCGCCGCCGCCGCCGCCGGATCGCGGGTCATTTCCATAGGCTTTCCGGTGCGCGCGTCGGTCCAGTCCATGGTCAGGAGCGAAGCAACGACATCGCGGCCGTCACGAATGATGTGGATGCGATCGCAATCGGGGAACAACTGCCGCAACTCGTCAAAATGCAGGACATTTGCCGGCGTTTTTTCCGCAATTCGTGATTTGCCTCGGCTTCGTGCGTAAGGCTCCAGAAAGGATGAAATGAAGCGCCTGAAAATCTCGTTCAATTCTACGCGAGGTAATCGATAACTTTCATTCAGCGTGTCTTCGCAATGAGCTTTTGTTTGAGCAGAAAATTGCGCGAGTGACGGAATAGCGCGAAGCTCTGGTCCACAGGCGATGTTCGGATGACTGTCGAGCATCACCCGTAGCAATGTCGTGCCAGATCGCGGCATCCCGCCAATAAAAATTGGGCGTTTAATCATGGCGCGATGTTTCGTTTTCGTAATCAACAGGCGTCATTTTCTTTCCATCGCAATTTTCGTTCGTCTCGGCGCTCCGCAGTTGAACCTTGGAAGCAAAGTTGCGTTGATGACGTTTGTCGCAGGCGGAGAAAAAGTCCTGAGGGAAGTGCGAGGGAAATATGAGGGTCGACGAAGCGTGAGGAACGCGCGACGAACTGCTTAGGTCCAGCTACGTCATGTAATTTGCATACAAATTAAAACTCGACGCATGCGCATATGTGGTCGACTTAGTATCCTATTGGTTCGATGTGATGGTCGACGAAAAGATTCCGCGCCCTAAGGCGCCCGTTCATCTTTACGAATGCGTTGTGTTCACGCATCGCAATCTGATTGTTCGGAACGGAAAGGAGACCGGCGTTGAACCGAAAGTCATGGACGTTCTTTGCGTTCTGATCGACTGCCGCGATGATGTCTTGTCTCGCGAAGAGCTGATTGAGCGGGTCTGGGGCGAGCCCGCCGGCGCTGATGAACGGCTGACTCGAGCGATTTCCCAACTGCGAAAAGCGCTTGGCGACACGCCCCGAAGCCCAAAGTTTATCGAAACAGTGCCGAAGCGCGGCTACCGGCTGGTGTCGCCCGTGGCGTTTGAGATGGAAGATCGGCCGGCGCAGGAAAGTGCGCAGCCGCCGCAACCGCCCTTGCCGATTCGGCGACGTGTCGTCCTCGCCGCCGCCCTGCTTGCTCTGGCGGGCTTGATTGTCATTGGCGCTTTCTGGTTGTTCTGATTGGTCCGAAGCGGATCAGTCGTTTTTCCAGCCGGTCCCGCATATCAGCGAACCGCTACGCGATTAACGGTAAAACGTCGTCTCGTTGCCGGAGAAAGTCCAGGGCTCTTCAAGGTCGATGCAAGACTGAACGTCGCCGCGCGCCTCGATTTTGAGTTCGCCCGGCTGATCGCCGTCGGACTGCCGTTGTAACAATACAACGCCGTTAATTAGCGGTCCGACAAAGTTCACGCGCAAGCCTTCGAAGCAATAGACTTGCTCGTCGTTGATCTTGTCAAAAGACGGGTTGATGCGTCCGTCGCCCTTTTTGACCGATAAGAAGTCTTGTGTTGCTTCCATGCGCTCCGCATCCATCAGCGGCGAGAGGGCGACAAGGTCGGGCGTCAGTGAAGCGAGGCGGCCATGGAGCGCGAAAATCAAACGGTCCGGGTCGACGGCGTCAGGGCCGAGGGCGACGGCGCTGACTTTTGATGCAACGCCATTATGGGCGGCGTCAGTGAACCATGCGCCTTGGGCCGCACCCGGTTTGTCAATGAGGGCGGTGCGGCAGGTGTTTTCACCCTTGGCCCGGCGGATGCCCCAGGCGTCGCCAAGCTTGCCGGACCATTCCGGCCGCATGTCTTTGGGCAAATAATCAATGGCGCAGCGGGCGCGGGTCGTGTCGGTTGAAACAGCCGCCATTAAGTCCGGAGAAACATCATAGACAGCGGCATGCATGAAGGGATTGCTGCGATAGCGCTCCGGCCGTTCCATGGTGGCGGGGGCAACCCGCGCATCATGCAGGCCGACGTCAAAACCGTCCGCGCGACCGATCGTATATCCTTCCTGAACGCGAAGGCTGGTCTTCAGCGCAATATGATCCGGGCCGCCAATTTCCGTAAACTGACGAAGTCCGCCAGCGCGCTCCAGAAGATCCTCGCTAACTCTGTCGAGACGGCTGTAATAAAGCGAGACTTTGCTGCAAGGCTTGAAATGAACGGTCCAGGTCTGCGCTATGGCGCGGCCATAGGGGTCACGGTCAATGTGGCGTTCAAGGGCTGTAATTTCCACCCGCGCGGGCGCCAACGCCGCGATGGTGCGCCGCTCAAAGGCGGTTTTGGCAGGGCGCGTATTGATGCGGATATAAGGCGCCGGCAAGACCTCACCAGGCGCTGTCACGCCGCCCAAAGGGGAAACGCTCAACACGTCTTCAAGCGCGGCAAACGGGCCAGAAAGGGCGGGCTCGCCAATTGCGCAGGCGCGCTCGGAAACCGGGGTGCGCTCCGCCGCAGCCGCAGCAACCGCCGCTTTTTCCACATAGCGCTTGCCCGCATTGGGATTGGCGATGATCAGACCAAACAATGCTGCGGTAAAAAGCGTCGCCGCCAGCCGCGTGAAATACCCAGACCCGTGCATGTTTACCCCGACATTTCCCCAAGAAACGTAAGAATCCCTAACGGCGCTCCTCAAGTCAAGCCGCCGGGAAGGGCTGTTCTTCCCCCATAAAGGCTCGACATAGCCAATTCCCAGGCGGTATTGGGTTTTTTTTGGTTAATGTCGGGAGGCCCAGATGGTCAAATGGCGGGGCAGACGGCGCAGCGACAATGTGGAAGACCGGCGCGGCGCGGCGGCCGGCGCGGGTCTTGGCGGCCTGATTATTCTGCTCTTGCGCTTTATTGTCGGGCGTTTCGGCATTCGCGGCATCTTCATTCTGGCGGTTGTGGGGATCGGGCTCTACATGGCCGGCGTCGATCCGATAGCGCTTATTAGCGGCCAGCAGGTGGCGCAATCGGAAGACACAACGATTGATGATGAGACGCTGGAATTCGTTCAGGTTGTGACAGCGGAAACCGAAGTTGTGTGGTCGCAGATATTTGCGGAAGAGGGGTATATCTACGAACCGCCGCGGGTTGTCATGTTCTCAAACAATGATCGCTCCGCATGCGGAGCGGCGATGGCGCAAATGGGGCCGTTTTATTGTCCGCTTGATAAGACAGTTTATTTTGACCCGAGCTTTTTTGACGAGCTTGCGCGACGCTTCGGCGCGCCGGGCGACTTTGCCGCTGTTTATGTGATCGCCCATGAGGTTGGCCATCATGTTCAAACCATCACCGGGATTTCTGCGCAAGTGCGCAACGCCCAGCAACGGGCGCGTGGGCAAGGCGAAGCCAATGCGCTGCAAGTGCGCATGGAGTTGCAGGCGGACTGCTATGCGGGCGTGTTCGCCAACCGCGCCGAGCGTGCAAGCGATTTTTTAGACGAGGGCGATCTTGAAGAAGGCTTGCGCGCCGCTTCAGCAATCGGTGATGACACACTGTCCCGTCAGGCGGGCCGCGAAATAAAGCAGGAAAACTTTACGCATGGTTCCTCGGAACAACGAGTGCGCTGGTTCCGGCAGGGCTTCCAGACTGGCGACGAAGACGACTGCGATACGTTTAATGCATCGACGCTTTAGCGCTGCGCCGCCGACGGGCAGCATCCGAAAGATCAGTCGCGCCAGAAATGCGGTGAGAACAAGACAAGGATGGTAAAGAGTTCAAGCCGCCCAAGTAGCATGCCGGCGGAGAGCACCAGTTTGGCGGCGTCCGGCAAGGGCGCATAATTGCCGGTCGGGCCGATTATCTCGCCAAGGCCCGGACCGACATTGGCGATCGCTGACCCGGCGCCCGACAACGCAGTGATGGTGTCGAGGCCAAGGCCCGATAGGATGACAGCAAGCGTTGCGAAGGCTGCAAAATAGACAAAAAAGAAACTCAACACAGAAACGAAGACTTCATCGGTCAAGGGGCGTCCATTATAGCGCGCTACAAAGACGCCGCGCGGATGCGCAAGCCGGCGCGCATAAACAACCAGTGCAGCCAGGGCCACCTGAAAGCGGAATATCTTCATGCCGCAGGACGTTGAGCCGGCGCAGCCGCCGACAAACATGATGCAGAAGAAAAAGGCGACCGCGAACGGCCCCCAGGCGTAATAATCAGTGGTCGCATAGCCGGTGCCGGTGAGGATTGAAACGACGTTGAAGACAGCGAGCCGAATAGCCGTCAACAAATCAACGTCGAACTGCATCAAGACCTGAAAAACCATGATCGTGGTAAGGCCGAACACAACCAGCATAAAAAACTGAATTTGGCTGTCAGTGAACAGTCTTTGCCAGGCGCCGCGCAAAAGTGCCGCCAGAAAAATCCCAAAGGGCAGGCTGCCAATGATCATGAAGACGGTCACGATCATATCAAGCGGCGCCCGGCCGACGGTTAAAAACGCGCCAAGCGAAGCGTCGCGCGTTGAAAAGCCGCCAGTGGCGACCGTGGTCATGGCGTGGTTGACGGCGTCAAAAGCGGGCATGCCAAAGCCCCATAACAGCAGCCCGCACAGCACAGTGAAAAATGCGTAGATAAGGGTCAAGGCCAGCGAATATTGCGTCGCGTTGGCCATGAATTTTTCCGACGTGTCCCAGGCTTCGCTTTTGAAGATTTGCATGCCGCCGACCTTTAGCGCCGGCAGGACAGCGAACGCCATGATGATAATGCCGACGCCGCCGAACCATTGCAGCATTGATCGCCACAACAGCGCGCCCTTTGGCGCGTCATCAAGGTGCTCAACAACGGTTGCGCCGGTTGTGGTAAGACCGGACATGGCTTCGAAAAACGCATCCACATAGGAAAGTTTCAAACCGCCGATCGACAGCGGGATCGCTGCAAAAATCACTAGCATCAGCCAGCTTGATGCGGTCAAGAGAAACCCCTGGCGCACCGAGATGCGCTCGATCGGACCCCAACTTGCCGCCGCCGCGCCGCCGCCGGCGAAGATGGATATGACGGCCCCGATGGCGAATGCGCTCCAGTTTTCGCGATGTAAAGGGTCCGTAGACAGAAGATCCGCAATCATCGGGATCAACATCATGACGCCCAGGGCCGCGACAAGCGCGCCCGTCACCAAGACGACAGGGCGTAGATTAAACATGGACTATTGATGTCGCGCCGCGCCGGCTTTGCGCAGCTCCTTTTCCGCCGCAAGACCGTTAATGGACTTGTCGTAATTCGTGCGGGCTGTCGAGGGAGAAGGCGGGAATCTCAACTTGAAAGCTCTCCCCGTTTGGGGTTTCCATGCCGTAGCTGCCAACCATGAGGCCCGATGGCGTCGCGAGCGGCGCGCCGGAAGTGTATTCAAAACCCTCGCCGGGGCGGATTTCAGGCTGCTCGCCGACAACGCCTTCGCCGGCGACTTCTTCCGTGAAGCCTTTGGAGTCGGTTATCCGCCAATAGCGGGTGCGAAGGCGCACGGCTTCGCCGGAATCATTGTCGATCCGTACGGTGTAGGCCCAGACAAACCGACTGTCTTCTGGATCAGACTGATCTTCCAGATAGGTTGGTTTTACGCTTACCTTTATGCCCCGCGTGATGCACTCATACATAAGCCTTCACTCCGCCACGGTTTTTTCTTCTTCAATCCCGGCTCGCCTGTCGCCCTTCAACGCGCCGTCCCGACAGTTTTGACGGGAATGTCCCCACGATCAGCCGCACATATTAGGGGGCTTTGGCGGGGAAGGCCAGATCGCAAATGCGCGCGCGGGGAAACTCTGAACTTGCGTCTTACGGCGCAGGCGGGCAAAGCAGTTTTCATGACGGACGTTAACCAGGAAAACGGCGTTCTTTCAGCAGATATGATCGCCGCGTTGATGGAAGCGGGCGCGATTTCGGGCGCTGATAGGTCGCGGCTGCAGCCGGCGAGCCTTGATTTGACGCTCGGCTCCCACGCTTATCGCGTGCGCGCGTCGTTCTTGCCGTCTCATCGCGCGCGTGTATCAGAAAGGCTGGAAGACGGCCTTAAGATGCATGAGATCGATTTGGGCGCTGGCGCTGTGCTTGAGCGTGGTTGTGTTTATCTTGTTGAACTCAATGAGCGCGTCAAGCTGCCTGAAACGATCGCCGGCGCCGCCAATCCAAAAAGCTCAACCGGGCGCATTGACGTTTTCGTTCGACTGGTGACGGATTATGCTGCTGCATTCGATGAAATTCCGGCGGGCTATGACGGTCCTCTTTATGCGGAAATCAGTCCACGAACCTTTTCTATATTGGCGCGGGCGGGATCAAGCCTTAATCAAGCGCGGTTTAAGCAGGGCGAACCGGCGCTCAGCGATGCGGCTTTACGTGCGCTTCATGAAAAGTCGCCCTTAGTGGACGGCGAAGCGAATATTGCGGGCGGGCTTGGTGTAAGCGTCTGTCTTCGCAATGACGATAAGGTGATCGGCTGGCGGGCGCGCCGTCATGCGGGCGTTATCGATGTCGACAAGCCTGGCGCGCTTGATGCTGATGACTTTTTTGAGCCGATCCCGCCGCAACGATCCGGCTTTTTCATTCTTGACCCCGATGAGTTTTATATTCTCGCGTCAAAAGAGGCGCTTGTGGTGCCGCCGGGTTTTGCCGCCGAGATGGCGCCGATCAATACCGGCCTTGGCGAATTTCGCGTGCATTACGCCGGTTTTTTCGATCCGGGTTTTGGTTGGTCTGAAGCCGGGGAGCGCCGCAGCCGCGCGGTCCTTGAAGTGCGCAGTCATGATGCGCCGTTTGTCCTGGAAGACGGTCAGCTTGTTGCACGGCTTTTGTATGAGCGCATGGCGGAAATCCCGTCGCGGCTCTATGGCAGCGAATTGAAGTCCAACTACCAGGGCCAGGGCCTGAAATTGTCGAAGCATTTTCGCTAACAGGCGCAAACAAAAAGGGAGCAACATAAATGCTGCTCCCTCTAAGTCGCTCTCGCGAGTAAATGAAGTACACCCCAATCCAGTGAGAATTCAGTTGCACCTCATTTGCGACCGTTAGTCCTAAGCCCTTACGAACTTATTTCCCTGCCGCTAGACCCTTCGGGCGTGGGGTCCAACTATGGCCGTCGCTCATAGCCTTTCATGCCCACGTCCGAGAAAGTCCGCCTCGTTTCTCTCCGGTTCCGGCGCGCGCCTTTCCCGATTTTTAACGCCGCGCGTCGATTTGCGACTCGCCTGCCGCACACGACGATATCAGTCCCTCTTTCACGTTCGCTCCCGTAGAAGCGCTCGCTGAGAGCAGGTCGCTCAGACCTGGCCAATGCGCGACAGACTACCTTTCCAGTCTTACCTGGACCGGTTTCACCCGGACCTGTTTTCGTCGGTCTGCTTCTGAGCGTTACAGCCGACCAGCGCATTGCTTCGTTCTTCCCGTCTTACCTGCCACTAGGCAATCGCAACAGATAATCGATAGGGCCGCGAAGTCTGAAAAATAGCGTATCAACTTGATGCGTTTCGTCGAGCATTTGTTTTCCACAATCTTTCGTAGTGAAGCGTGTGGAAAAAGAATTTCGCCGAATCAATTCCTTGTCAGTTTTTCCGGAAAATCACCGACAGATTATTGGCGGGCATTTCAACAGTTGCCGATAGGACGAGATTATTTTTTTGCGCAAGCGGTGCGATGTCGTGATCAAGATCGCGGACACCCCAACTCGGATCGCGCGCTTTTAAGCTAGCATTAAAAGCTTCGTTGGAAGGCGCGGTGTGTGCGCCGTTTCTTGAAAACGGCCCGTAAAGGAACAGCGCGCCGCCCTCTAGCAAGTAACGGCCAGCGCCGGCAAAAAGCCCTTCCGCCGCCGTAAAAGGCGCGATGTGGATCATGTTGATGGAGATGATGGCGTCAAAAGGCGCCTGCTCTGCAACATCCCAATCATCTTCGCGCACGTCAATGGCATGCGGCCCGATGAGGTTGGCAAGCCTGCTTTCGGCAATGCGCGCGGCGATGGAGGCACGGGACGCAGGGTCAGGGTCGCCTGTATGCCAGGATAACTCAGGCGCAGCTTCTGCAACGTGCAAGGCGTGTTCGCCGGTGCCGCCGCCGATTTCCAGTGCTTTGCCGGCGTTAGGTCCGTGTTTCAGAAACGCGTCGCGAATAAAGTCGCGGTTCCGCGCTGCTGACGGCGAGTAGAGGATGTCGCCAGCGCGTTCGCGCGGTTCAAGGGTCGGCGGGGATTGGCGGTCATTGGACATGAAGCCTTGTTAGCCCGAGCAACTGGCGCCGCCAAGCACGCAAAACTTAGCGCAATGGGGATGGTTGAGTTTCACCGGCGTCGCTGCTTCGGCAAGGCTCGCGCCCATTTCAAATTGCGGATCATAGGGGATGAGGGTGCACGCCAGGACGACAGGCGCCTCTTCGCCCTTGCGCTTCACCACCATGCGGGCGTGTGCGCACATTACGTCTTCGGGCCGTTTGTCCAGAAGCGACCAGCAGCTCGTCGTGATTTCCGGCACGTCGGCGGCTTCGTCCATTTCTGGAAATAGGACAAGCTGTGCGGGGTTTTGTGCGTCGAGCACAATGTTCAGGTTGCAGAACAAATTGGCAAAGCCCGCGCGCATTTCACCAAGGCTTTCTCCCCAAAGCGTTCGCCCTGCAACAGAGATTTCAAAGCCATTGTCGGCAAGCCATGACAGACCTTCAATGCCTGCGGTAAAGCTGCATTTGCCTCGTTCTTCGTCATGCAAAATCTCGCCATAATGATCGAGCGACACCCTTAATTTTAATCTGTTGTTGAATCGTTCTTTAAAGGAAAGGAGCTGCGCTTTGATTTGCGGTCGCATCATCGGCCGCATGGCGTTGGTGAGCACCAGCGCTTCGCAGCCGGTTTCAAGCGCGTCTTCGAGCATGGTCATGAAGTCAGGATTCATAAAGGGTTCGCCGCCGGTAAACCCGATCTCGCGGGCGCCCATGGCGGCGGCTTCCTTGATGAACGGGCGCGCTTCTTCTGCGGTCAGATAACTCAGACGGTCATTGGTCGGCGAGCTTTCAATGTAGCAATGCAAGCACTCCACATTGCACAGCGTGCCGGTGTTGAGCCAAAGGGTCTCAAGCCCGTGAAAGGCGACCTTGGCGCGCGGCTCGCCCGCCGCGGTAACATCAGGGTCCTGAAATTTCTCACAGCCGTCCGGCGAAGGCGTAATAGCCTCCATCGCCTCGTCAGGCTGGCCTGACCAGTCCATCAACGTCCCCATTTTTTGCCGAAGCGACCATGACCGAAAACGCCCGCTGGCGGCAACCAGCGGGCGTTCAATTCGCAATCACGGCTTTGTCAGAGCGAGCCGTGCAGCGCGCTGTTAGTTGGAATCCGGGTCTCTTACAGGCTCCTCAAGCGGCGCGCCGTAAACTGCATCATCCTCAAAGACCACCGGGTCTTCACTCTGATAGCCTTCTGGATCAACCGGCGCGCCGTCAGGGCCGTAACCGTTAACCGGTTGCAAAGGCGCAAAGGTCACCGGGTCGTTCCGATGAGCGAGATTCCATACGGCACCCTGCACTTGAACAGATGCCGGGTTCGCAACTTTTTCTCGATAGACAATGTCAGCGGGCGAAACATCAGCATTGTAATAGGCCTTGTTCCAGTTGTGCCGAGCTTTGATAATCGCCCCTTCAAGGCTCAAGCCCCCATAAAGACCGCGCGAGCGCGAGAAGGCGAGAATATCGACGGTTTGCGCCTTGGCGCCGCCGCCGATCGGGCCAGCTGCGAGAGATACGTCGGCGCCAAGCTTCACGGTGGTGGAGAGCAGGTGCTCCATGCCGCGCTGGGTCATCACAAGGAGAACGCTCTCTGACATTTCGCCGCCGATCTGCAGGCCGAACGAGAACGAACCGATGGTGTGAAAGGTCGGCTCTGACCATGTGCCGTCGTCATTACGGGCGGTCATCAGCGCATTGCCGCCCGAACCGCCGAAAATAAACCCGCCGCGGATTGATCTGGGGATCACCACCATGGCTTTGGCGTCGCCGGCAAGCTCCCATAAGGCCTCGTAAGCGCTGTCATCGGCAAAGTAAGTTACGGTTTCAGCGGCGCTTTGAACGAGCGACTCCGCCTTTTCCGCTTTGGATTTCGCCTCGGCTTGCGGCGCGAGGAAGGTCAGCGCAACAGCAACCGCCGCCGCAAGGCCGACGCCCCGCATCATCTGGTATGGGGGAATTATCTGGAAAAATCTCATTATCGGCCTCCATTCAACGGGTTGGCGCCGCTCATTGGGGGCACCCTTACTGTCAATAGATAGCCGTGTTCGCGGTGGCGGCAATATGGCCGTGCGCGCAACTTTTACATGAACTCTTGTTGAGGTTTTTCGGCGCAGCGAGTCAAAAATTTGGGTCTGAATCCCAAGACCTTGCAGACTTGTGGCGAAATCTTGACGGGTGAGGCGCCCCCGCGCAAAGACGGTCTGAAACTAAACGCCTTCTAGCTGAGAAAAGCCGCTATTTGCGGCGCGCCTCGCGGGTGTAGCTCAATGGCAGAGCAGGAGCTTCCCAAGCTTAAGACGAGGGTTCGATTCCCTTCACCCGCTCCAAAGCCAGTGTGAATTTGCGGAAAAGCTCGAGCGCTCACCACAGCGGGGCGGTCTCACCCTCGATAGTAGTACGAGCGCGCCAATGGCGCGCGGGGGTTCGATTCACTTCACCCGCTCCAAAACCGGCGCTCCCGAACGTCATGCCTTCAGCGCTTTGCGGCCAATCTCAAAAGCAGCATTGACGAAACTCTTGGCCGCGTCCGCAGGATCACCAGTTGAGACAATCTCGGTCGCTGTTGCGATGAGCCCGACAAAGCCGTCAGTATGCCAATGGCCTGGCGCCGGCGCTGGCGGCAGGCCTTGAGGGTTCAGATGTGGCCAGGGATTGATGTAAAAATAGGGTTCGTCATAGGCCTCATCGCCCGGCGAAAGGCCGACACCGACGCCGCGGGCGGTTTCGGCGTCGCCCGCCTCAAGGCTCACATAGGTCGCAATGTCAAAATGATGCGGCCAGCAGCGAACCGGGCTCGGCCCGGGTGTGATTGCAGCGTTTCGCTTGACGAAAGCGTCGAGCAACGCCGCTGTAAATCCAAACCATGCGGAAAGGCCCGCGAATGCAGATGCGCTTTCATTGACCGCATAAAGATCAATTGCATCAACGTTTGCTGGCAGTTCATAAGCAACATCCGCGCCTGCGCCTGGTTTCTTCCCGGCGGCGGCGAGGAATTCATCCAGCCATTGTATTGCAGCGTTGTGGCTTTGTCCGTTGAGAGGGAAAGCACGTTTCTCCCCGGCGCTGCGCGCAATCAATTTGAGATCTGCAATGCGCAGCCCTATTTCTATAACGCCGTCGACGCCTTCTAGCGGCGCAATGAAAAACGCCCCGTCTGCGCTGCGCCATTCAAAATTGGTATGGCTGTCATCGGGCTTTGCCGGCAGATTAGCAATCGCCGCCTTGGCGATAATTTGCACCGCCTTGTGCGCTTGCGCGCGCGCAATCTTAAGGTCGCTCGGGTTGATCGACTTCAAGTCAGGCGTCTTGACCACATGAGAGCCTTTTGCGGTTTGCGTCAAAAATTATCCTTGCGCAGCCTTGTTTCGGCAAAAACGTCAACGGGATCGGCGCCGCTCATGCCAAGGGTTGCTTGAAGGCCGGGCGCGGTCGCGCGCAGAAAAGGATTGGTCGCCAGCTCAATCTCGAGCGTTGAAGGAACGGTCGGTTCGCCCTTTGCGCGCAGTTGATCTATCTCGGCGCTGCGTTTTTGAAGCGCGTCGTTGTCAGGCTCGACGGTAATCGCGAATTTCGCGTTGGCCTGCGTATATTCGTGGGCGCAATAGAGTTTCGTCTCCGGCGGCAGCTTCGCGACCTTCTGCAAGGACGACCACATTTGCTGCGGCGTTCCCTCAAACAGGCGCCCGCAGCCGAGGGCGAAAATCGTATCACCTACAAACGCTGCGGCATCTTCCGGGAAGTGATAGATGATGTGCCCCGCTGTGTGTCCCGGCGTATCGAACACTTCTGCTTCGCTGTCGCCGAGCGCGACTTTGTCGCCATCGCTTACGGCGCGGTCGAGCCCAGGAATTTTGTCCGCTTCCCCGCGCGGACCGATGATCTCGCAGTTCCATTTCTCTTTAAGCGCCAGATTGCCGCCCGCATGGTCCCAATGGTGATGGGTGTTGAGAATGTGCGTCAGGGTCCAACCGCGTGCATCAAGCGCTGCATTGATGGCCTCTGCGTCAGGCGTGTCGATCGTTGCGACAGCGCCTGAGGCTGCGTCGCGGACCAGATATCCGTAATTGTCCGAAAGACAGGGGATTTGATGAATTTCAAGGGGCAAGGGGGCGGCTCCTCTTGGATGTTGTAGCGTTCCATTGCGGATGCAACTAAGCATATAGGGCTTTTGCATCAAAGCACTGGGTCACTTGTCGTCATGCGCACGGATATTCTCGACTTGCATCAGTTTTACGCTTCGGCGCTTGGCGCTGCGGCGCAGGACTTTATCGCCGAGCGGGTGCGCGAAGCTTGGGGCGGCGCTGAGCGCCAATCGCTTGCGGGCTTTGGCTATGCGATGCCGTACCTTGGATTCTTCCCTGAAGCGACGAGACGGCTGGCGCTGGCGCCCGGCGGGCAAGGCGTGATGCAATGGCCGCTCAATGACAAAAACGCCGCCAGTCTTGTGGACGAATATCACTGGCCCTTGCCAGACGCCTCAATCGACCGGTTTTTGGTTGTCCATGGTCTTGAAGAATCCGCCGACCCGCGGCGCATGATGCGGGAAATATGGAGGGTTCTGACCGATGATGGCAAGGTGATCATCATCGTCGCCCACCGGCGCGGGCTCTGGTCGATGATCGATACGACGCCTTTTGCGGCAGGGCGTCCTTATCTCAAGCAACGGCTCAACACTCTGCTTGGCGAAACGCTGTTCCGCGCGGTGGCGTGGAGCGGCGCGCTTTATTTTCCGCCCTTTGGCGGGCGGCTTTTGCTACGGGCGGCGCGGACCTGGGAGCGCGCGGGCGCCAGGGCGTGGCCGGGGTTCGGCGGGGTTTTGATGGTAGAAGCAACCAAAGACATGATGGCGCCGGCGGGTCTGGTGCGACAGCGGGCGCCGCAGGCGATAAGGCCATTGGCGGCGCCAAGCGGCGCTGCAACCGTTTCGCCGCCGGGGCGGGTTGTCCGGTCGGAAACGGAACGGCTATATGAGCCTTGCCCGAAAACAAAATGGCAATCCAAGAAAGACGCATCATGACAGCGCCGACGCCCCGACCCGGCATTTTAGATATCAAGGCTTATGTGCCAGGCGCCGCTGCTCCTCCCGGTGATGAGGAAACGCACAAACTTTCGTCAAACGAATCCGCGTTAGGCGCTAGCCCAAAAGCGATGGATGCATTCCAAAACGTTTCTGAGGAGCTCTTCTTATATCCCGATGGCGGCGCGAGCGTGTTGCGGGAAAAGATCGGTGAGACCTATGGGCTTAATCCGGCGCAGATTGTCTGCGGCGCAGGATCTGATGAGATTTTGCAACTTCTAACGCGCGGCTATGTGGGCGAGGGCGACAATATCGTTCAGTCCGATCACGGATTTTTAGTATATGCGCTGGCGGCGAAGTCCTGCGGCGCAGAGCCGCGCTTTGCGCCGGAAAAGAACCTCACCACCGATGTCGATGCGATGCTCGACATGGTCGATGAGCGAACGCGCATCCTGTTCATCGCTAACCCGAATAATCCGACCGGGACTTACATCCCGGCAAGCGAGTTGCGGCGCTTGCGCGAAGCCTTGCGGGAAGACGTTATTCTCGTCGTTGATGCAGCCTATGCGGAATATATGGAAGAGCCGGACTATAAGGACGGCGCCGATCTGGTGGACGATTTCAACAATGTGGTCATGACCCGCACCTTCTCAAAAGTTTACGGCCTTGCCGCCTTGCGCATCGGCTGGGGCTATTGCCCGCCGGCGATCGCCGATGTTCTAAACCGCATTCGCGGACCATTTAACGTCAATTTGCCTGCGATCGCAGCGGGCGTTGCTGCGCTTGAGGACCAAGACTTCGTCGAGAAGAACCGCACCCACAACCGCGAGCAGCGAGACTGGCTGGCGCAACAGCTTGGCGGCCTTGGGCTCGACTTCACTCCGAGTTTTGGCAATTTCATTTTGGTGAAGTTTCCTGACGCGCCCGGCAAGACCGCTGATGAGGTGCGGGCCTTTTTGAAATCCAAAGGCGTCATGGTGCGCGAAATGGGTCCCTACAAATTGGGAGACCATTTGCGTATTTCGATTGGCACGGAAAAATCCAACCGCCGACTTGTTGAGTTGCTGAGCGAGAAATTCGGCGATGGCGGATCCTGAAAAAACAGCGAAGTTTTCCAGCGTCACCATTGTCGGCGTCGGATTGATCGGATCGTCCCTGGCGCACGCGATGCGTGAAGCCGGGCTCAGCGAGCGCTTCATTGGTTATGATCATGACGGCGCCGCAGCCAAGGAAGCAAAGGCGCTCGGCGTTGTCGATGAGATAGCAGCAGACTTTGCAAGTAGTATCGCCGGCGCTGATCTCATTGTGCTGGCGACGCCGGTGGGCGCCATTGAAAGTTTGTGCGCAGCGCTAGCCCAGCATGTCGCAGCGGGAACGCTCATCATTGATGTTGGCTCGACCAAGGGCGCGATTGTCGAGGCGGCAAGCAAGCTCAGCGATGATGTTTTCTTTGTGCCTTGCCATCCGGTCGCGGGTACGGAGCAATCTGGGCCATCGGCGGGCTTTGCAAAACTCTTTCATGACCGCTGGTGTATTATCACGCCGCTCGCGCGGGACGATGCGCCTTACAAGGCGGCGGTCGCGCGTGCGCGAAGCTTATGGGAAGGGGTCGGCGCCCATGTCGAAGTGATGGACGCAGAACATCACGATCTGGCGTTGGCGGTGACCAGCCATCTGCCGCATTTGATTGCGTTTACGCTTGTAGGCGCGGCGGACGATCTTGAATCCGTCACCGAAGCGGAGATCGTCAAATACTCCGCCGGCGGCTTTCGGGATTTCACACGCATTGCCGCGTCCGATCCTGTCATGTGGCGCGATGTCTTTTTGAAAAACCGCGAAGCCGTACTCGAAGTGCTCGGGCGGTTTACGGAAGAGCTGGCGGTTCTGCAGCGCGCCATTCGCTGGGGTGATGACGCGACGCTTGAAAAAACATTCGCCCGCGGTCGCTCTTTACGGCGCGCGATCGTCGAGGCCGGTCAGGAAATGGATGCTCCGAATTTCGGCCGCGACGAAGAAAGAAGCTGATCGAACCGGTGCTGACGACCAGCGTTGCAGCGCGAAAGCCGGCCTTAGAGTAAATCAGTCTATGA
>JANQOV010000009.1 GCA_028285645.1 Hyphococcus sp. | reverse complement strand
AATGATATTCCGACAGCGTATCGGGTACAGGCGTGACAGCGGCGAGGATGGTTCCGGGGTCAGCGCCAAGAACAGCCGCCGCCGGCAGGGGTTCAGTTTTTTCCTTGCTCCACCGCGCGTGATGCTGTGCGCCGCCGCGATGTTTCAGCCAGCGCATGATGGTCTTGTTGCGGCCGATCTTCTGCATACGGTAGATGCCGAGATTGTAATCATCCGCGCGGTCGCCGCTCGGGCCTTTCGTGACAACCAACGGCCAGGTGATCAACGGCGCCGGTTCGCCGGGCCAGCACGTCTGGATTGGCAACGCATCAAGATCGATCTCGTCGCCGGTTTTGACGATTTCCTGACAGGGCGCTGCAAAGTTCTTCGAAGCCGGTTTCATCGCCATCACGGTTTTCGCAATGGGCAACATCTCTATGGCTTCGCGAAAGCCTCCAGGCGGTTCCGGCTGACGCAAGAATGCAAGCGCCTCGCCGACCTCGCGCATATCTTGAGCGGTGCTGCGCTCCTTTCCATCAAGGGTCACACCCATGGCGACCCGCTTCACTGTCCCGAACAGATTGACCAGCACCGGCGTGTCCGAGATGCGCCCGTCATCCATCACCGGCTTTTCAAATAGCACGGCCGGGCCGCCCTCCGCCAGCAGCCGCGTTTGAATTTCCGTCATCTCAAGCTTCACCGATACAGGCTCGGCGACGCGGACGAGCTCACCCTCACCTTCCAGCTTTTCCATAAAATCGCGCAATGATCGGTAAGACATTCCTTTCTCCTACCTCGCGAAGAAGTAACTTCCTATGCGGCCGGAACGCGCGATAGACAGTTGCCGGTGTCGTCGCTCAATCGTGAGTACTGAAAGTTAACCTATTTTTCGCCTCCGGCCTTTACGAATGGGGCGTCTATACCTAACTTGAAACCCAAGCGGAATGCGGGTTTCAAACCGGTTTTGCAGCGCCATTGGTCGCCGGGATTTGTTTGGGAGTTAAGATTGCGGCGATGTTGCCGGTAATTCATCAACTGACTGGATCGACTTTAGTGCTCGCAGGGCTTGTGGTCCTGCCATTGCCGATTCCGCTCGGTCTGATCATGCTGACCGTTGGGCTCGCCCTCTTGGCGCCCTACGTCCCGGCGGTGCAGCGGTTCGTCAAACATCTGAGAACCCGTTCGCCGGGGCTCGACCGATCCATGCGCCGCCACCGTCATCGCTTTCCCTTGGTGATCCGACGCACCATCGACAAGACCCACCCTAACGCGCCGGCTGAATAGTCTTGCAGTGGATCCGCTGCTGCGCTCATCAAGCGTTCACAGCGAGAGAAATTTCACTCCGTCATTCCAGACGTTACATGCGCCCAAAAACCGTTCGGCTTTTGGCGAACGCATGTTAGATTTGGAAAGTCAGCTAAATGCATTGTCGCAATAGAGCGATGGCCGCAACTAGGGACTTAGCGCTCAATGACAAATCTCACTCTGACCATCGGCGACAAGAACCTTTCCTCATGGTCTTTGCGGCCATGGTTATTGATGCGCCAGACGGGCATCCCGTTCTCAGAGGAAACTATCAAGCTCGACCTGCCGGAAACGAAACGCATCTTGCGCGAGCGCTCTCCGTCCGGGTTGGTGCCGTTCCTGACTCATAGGGACTTGGTAATTCCGGATTCCCTGGCGATTGCCGAATATCTCAACGAACTTTTCCCGGACAAACAACTGTGGCCAGCCGACATGGCAGCGCGCGCTATGGCCCGCGCCATATCGGCTGAAATGCATTCGGGCTTTTCAGCCCTTAGAACCGTCTGGCCGATGAATTTCGTACGCGAGGGCTTGCAACATTTGACAACCGGCGGCGTGCAACGCGACGTCGATCGGATCGACGCCATCTGGAGCGAGAGCCGGAGAAAATTTGGCGCTGATGGGCCGTTCCTGTTCGGCGCCTTTTCCATAGCCGACGCAATGTATGCGCCAGTGGTATCGCGCTTTCGCACCTACGGCCCGGTCGCCCTGTCGCAAGCTTCGCAGGATTACATGGATACCATCAGCGCCCTACCGGCGCTTCAAGACTGGCGGCAGGGCGCGCTGGAAGAAATGAGCGGTTAACGCTTTTCTATCAGCGCGCCTCAGGCCGTCTTGCGTCAATTGCCGCCAAGCTCTATCTCCGCGTTCATGCAAAGCAAAGACGCCGAATCACTCCTCGCCACCCTTCTCGCTGACGCCAAAGCCGCCGGCGCTGAAACCGCAGATGCGGTCTTGTACCATTCCGTATCGAGCGGCGTTTCCTGGCGCCTCGGCAAGCTTGAAGACGTTGAACGTTCCGAAGGACAGGACCTTGGCCTGCGGATCATGGTCGGCAAGCGCCAGGCTTCGGTTTCTACCACTGACCATTCAAGGGCCTCCCTAAAAGACTTGGCGGAGCGCTGCGCGGCCATGGCGAAGGCTGCGCCGGAAGACCCCTATTGCGGTCTTGCGCCAGCGGACCGACTCGCCAAACCGCCTTTTGCTGATCTTGATCTCGGCGATTATGCGGAACCTTCGACAGAAGACCTCAAGGCCCGGGCAGCAGCTTGCGAAGATGCTGCTATGGCGGTCGAAGGCATTGTCAATTCCAACGGCGCCGGCGCCAGCTATTCCGAAGGCAAAAAATGGTTCGCCACCAGCCACGGATTTTTCGGAGAAACCGGCGGCGCCAATCACTCAACATCGGTCAGCGTGCTCGCCCAGGACGAGAATGGCATGGAAACCGATTATGAGTATGATTCGAAAACACATCTCGCTGACTTAAAACCAGCTGTCGATATCGGGCGCGAGGCGGGGGAACGCACCGTCAAACGGTTGTCGCCCAAAAAAATCAAAAGCCGCGAAGCGCCGGTGATATTCGACAAGCGAGTATCGCGTTCGTTAATCGGCCAGCTTGCAGGCGCCGTTAACGGCGCAGCGATCGCCCGTGGCGTGAGTTTTCTGAAAGATAAAAAAGGTGAAAAAATCTTCGCTGCCGGGATCAACATCACTGACGATCCGCATATCAAGCGCGGGCAAGGATCGCGGCCCTTTGACGGCGAAGGCGTCGTCAACGGAAAGATCGACCTCATCAAAGACGGCGTGTTGACCGACTGGTTTTTGAATTCTGGACAAGCAAAACAACTCGGTCTTGAAACCAATGGCCGAGCCAGCCGCGGGACCGGCGGCGCCCCCGGCTCCGGCTCCACCAATCTTTTTCTGGAAAAGGGCGCAGCAAGTCTTGATGATCTCATCGGACAAGCGGGCGAAGGCCTCCTCCTTCGCGATATGTTCGGACCGCAGGTTAATTCAAACACTGGCGATTATTCCGTCGGCTGTTCCGGATTTTGGATCGAGGGCGGCGCGATCGCTTACCCAGTGAGCGAGATCACCATTGCCGGCAATCTGCTCGAAATGTATGCAGCGCTCATTCCCGCCGATGATCTTGAATTTCTCGGATCAACCAATGCGCCAAGCGTTCTGATCCCTTCCTTGACCATCGCGGGCGACTGACAGGAGACTTTGATGTCCGAAGACAAACAATTATTGCATCTGGTTTTCGGCGGCGAGCTTGAAAATCTTGAAGATGTAAAATTCAGGGATTTGTCTGCGCTCGATATTGTCGGCGTGTTCCCTGATTACGCGAGCGCTGAAAAAGCATGGCGCGGCAAGGCGCAAGGTACTGTCGATAACGCCCATATGCGCTACTTCATTGTCCATCTGCACAAGCTGCTCGATCCCGATGGGGACGGGAAGTTCTAAAGCCCGCGACGTGCCGCAACCTATCACCCGTGAAGAGTTTCAAACGGAACGAGGCCGCCGGCGCGCCTGGCGGCAGTTGATGTTCGCCGACCACGGGTTCTTGCGCAAATTCTATTCAAACAGCCACGAAGTATCGGCGGGCAAATTATGGCGAACCTATCAACCCTCACCGCTTGACCTGAAAAAGTGGAAAGAGCGCGGGATCAAAACAGTCGTCAATTTGCGCGGCGACAAGCCCAGCGGCTTTTATTTTCTGGAAGAAGAAGCCTGCGCCAAACTTGGCCTGGACCTCATCACCTTCCGGGTGTTTTCCCGCGAGGCGCCGTCAAAAGAGATTCTCCATGGCGCTGCAAAACTCTTTGACGCGATCAACTATCCTGCGCTGCTGCATTGTAAGTCCGGCGCCGACCGCGCGGGGCTGATGTCAACGCTTTACCAGTTTTTGCACGAAGGCGCGCCCCTTCCTTGCGCGCTTGACCAGCTTTCCTTCAAATATGGTCATGTCAAACAAGGCAAGACAGGTGTTATTGATGCGGCCTTTGAGGAGTACATTGCGTACGCTAAGGGGGCCGGCAAGTCGCTTTCATCCGTGGATGATTTTTTTGAGTGGGTGGATAACAAATATGATCCTGTCGCGACGAAGCAACGGTTCAGAACCACATGGTTTGGCAATTTTCTGACCGAAAAAGTCTTGCGGCGGGAGTGATTCAAGCGCAGCGTTTCAACTTAACTGCAACTTCGCCTGGCGCGAATAGACGCCGTCTTTGGCGATAAGTTCGTCATGCTTGCCTGTCTCGACAATGCGGCCTTCGTCCATCACAACTATTATGTCGGCGTCCTTTACCGTTGAAAGGCGGTGGGCGATCACCAGGGTTGTTCGGCCTTTCGTCAGCCGTTTGATGGCGTCCTGAATTTTTGTTTCGCTTTCCGCGTCCAGCGCCGAGGTTGCCTCATCCAAAAGCAGGATCGGCGCGTCTTTCAAAAACGCGCGCGCCAATGCGATGCGTTGCCGCTGCCCGCCTGAAAGATTGGCGCCGCCTTCTCCCAGCGGCGTGTCGTAGCCGTTCGGCAATTCTGCGATGAAATCGTTCGCCGCGGCGTCCGTTGCCGCTTTGATGATGTCCGCGCGGCTCGCCTCCGGCCTGCCGAACGCGATGTTTTCAAGGGCGGAGATATTAAACAGGATCGCATCCTGACTAACAAACGCGATTTTCGCGCGCAAGGAATGGATTGTTGCTCTCGCGATATCCTGTTCGTCAATCAGGATACGGCCCTCAGTCGGTTCGTATAGACGCGGCAGAAGGTTCACCAAAGTGGACTTGCCGGCGCCGGAGGCGCCTACCAGCGCAACCATAGCGCCCGCCGGCGCTTCGAGGCTCACATCATCAAGCACCGCTTTGGATTCGTCATAAGAAAAAGAAACGTTCTCAAAGGAAATCGCGCCGGGTCCTGCCGCGAGCGGCGCTGCGCTTTCAGCGTTTTTGATAGACGGCTTAGCGTCGATCAGGGACAAGATGCGCTCATAAGCGCCAAAGCCCTCCTGGACAACCGCATTCAAGGTGCCAAGCGCCCGCGCCGGTTGCGACATTAAAAGGAGCGCTGCAACAAACCCAGCAAACTCGGATATGTCGATAGCGCCGGAAGAAATCCGTACCGAGACGATGGCGATCACAATCGCGATAGCGATAGAGCCTGCAAAAAAGATTATCGGCTCGTTAAGCGCCCGCGCAAACACCATCTTCTTGAAAAGCCTGAGCCGCTCTTCAAAGGCGGCGGCGGCGCGGGCCCGCTCCAGCGGCTCTATCTGATAGGACTTGACCATGCGCGCGCCGACGACAGTCTCGCCGATGAGGGCTGTAAGCTCCCCGGCTTGCGCCTGCGCATTTGCCGAAGTGCGCCTTAACAATGCGCCGATGCGGCCCACGGGAAACCCGATCAACGCGTAGACGCCAAGAAACACCAGCGCCAAAAACCAGTCATACCAGATGATCATGAAGGCAAGCGCTAAAAGCTCGAAAACGCTTTTGACGCCCTTTGAGACCCGCGCCAGCGCTTCGCGCAACACCGTCATGTCATTCGTGAAGCGGGAGATGATTTGGCCGGAGGCCTCTTCGCGCTGCTGTGCGAGGTCGAGCAACAGCAACCTGTCAAACATGTCATTTTGTAAGTCGCGAAGCGTCGAAAGCGCCGCCGAGCCGGAAAGGCGGGTCTGCCAATATTGCGCAAAGGCGTTGACGCCGCCGAGGGTGATGACAATCACCGGCCCTACTAGCGCTACATCCTGCGCTGCTGGAGAAAACCGCTCGGAGCCGCCTGCGAAACCAGCGACGATCCATTCAATACCTACTGGAATCAGCGCGACGGAGCCGGCGTAGACAATCATTGCGGCTAGCGACATAGCGAGCAGCGGCCAGTAGCAGCCAAGATGATCGCGCCAAAGTCGCCAGGCGAGCTTCGAAGAGGCAGTCGGCTTGTCTGTCGGCGCGTTTGGCGCTGTGCCCATGTCCAAACGTTTCTCCTTCATGAGGGGCTGTCCCCTCGGGTTATCATCACTAGCGCCGCCATCACTGACAAGCTATTGACGCGCCGCAAAAATTCAGGAACTCCGGCGCCGGTATGTTTAAGCGAATCGCCAAAAGCGCCTTTGCGGCCAAAATCGCGAGTTTTGTGATCAGCTTCTATATGCGTCTGGTCTACAGAACCTCGCGCTGGCAGTTTATCAATCTCGACCGGCTGCGGGCCGCCGAGGCTGAAGGGCGCGGCATGATCCTCGCCTTCTGGCATGGCCGAATGATGATGATCGGGCCGGCCCGGAACATGTCAGAAAAGCAGGTGTATATGCTGATTTCTACCCATCGCGACGGCGAGATCATCGCCAATGCGGTCCGCAGCTTCGGCATCAATTTCATTCGGGGGTCCGCCGCCAATCCTAAAAAAAAGGACAAAAACAAATCTGGCGCCCCAGCGATCACCCAGATGCTTGCAGCTCTTGAAGACGGGGATATCGTCGGGGTGACGCCTGACGGACCACGCGGGCCCGGCGAGCGCGCCAAGCTTGGCGTTGCCCGCCTGGCGCATATGTCCGGGGCGCCGATCGTTCCCGTGGCTTATTCGACCTCCCGCGGCAAACAATTGGGAACCTGGGACAAGTTTTTATTGGCTGCGCCCTTCTCGCGAGGGTATTACGTTGTCGGAACGCCGGTCAGAGTATCGCCGGACGCCCGGCCGGGGGAGTTCGAAGCGGTCCGCAAGGAACTCGAAACCGCTTTGAATGACGTAACGCGCGAGGCTGACCGTTTGGCGGGACGCTGAAATCGCTCAACTGGCGACAGGCAATCGGCGGATTAGTCGCGCAAGGGGAAACAACACCTTTCAATGCCCGAGAGTCCCACAGAAACCTTAGGAATCAAGATCTACCGGCGCGCCAGCCGCGCCGCCGGGCCGATTGCGGATTTCACGCTGAACCGGCGTCTTGTGGCGGGCAAGGAAGACGAGCATCGCATCGCCGAGCGTCGCGGGCATCCTGGTCGCGAACGCCCCGAAGGCGAACTGATCTGGGTGCACGGCGCTAGTGTCGGTGAATCTCTGTCTGTTCTGCCGCTTGTTGACTGTCTGCAAAAGACCAGGCCCGGCGCACATATTCTCGTCACCACCGGCACCGTCACGTCCGCTGCGCTGATGGAAAAGCGCCTGCCCGAGGGCGCCTTTCACCAGTACATCCCCGTAGACCATCCTGACTATGTGAACCGGTTTTTAACCCACTGGCGTCCCGACGCGGCGATCTTTGTCGAATCCGAGTTTTGGCCCAACCTCATCCTGGAAGCGCGTCAACGCTGCGGTTTTATGGCGCTGGTCAATGGCCGGATTTCGCCAAAGTCATTCGAAGACTGGCGGCGCCAACCGAAGTCAATCAAATATATTCTCTCATCGTTCGATACGATCATCGCCCAGGATTATCAGAATGCTGACCGGCTGATGACGCTATCGGGAAAACCGGTGGAAATGTTCGGCAATCTTAAAAACGCAGCGCCGCCCTTGCCGTCGAATGAAGAAGACGTGGCGGCCTTGAGAGCGCAGATCGGCGCTCGGCCTTTGTGGCTCGCAGCCAGCACTCATCCCGGCGAAGAAGAGATCATCATCACTGCGCATCAGATCTTAAAACAGGAATTTCCCGAGATCTTGACGATTATCGCACCGCGCCACCCAAGCCGCGGCGAAGAAATCGCCGAGCTCTGCAAAGAACGCAACGCAAGCGTCGCCTTACGCTCCCAAAATGCGCAAATCACGCCCGAACTCGAATTTTACCTGGCGGACACGCTCGGAGAATTGGGCGTATTTTACCGCTTAAGCGATATCGCCTTTGTTGGCGGCGGCTTGACGCCGAAGGGCGGGCACAATCCGCTGGAGCCAGCCCGGCTCGGCAGCGCGATCGTTCATGGGCCGCATACATTCAATTTTGCCGAAACCTATGCGGATATGCGCAAAGCCGGCGGCGCGGCGCTGGTGCGCAATGAACGCGAGCTGGCGACAGCCATCCGCCGCTTGTTCGCCGATCAAAAAACAAGAGCAGCCATGACTGCTGGCGCGCTCAAAGCCGCCGAAGAAAACGCCGAGAAAGTGCTAACGGATATTTGCGATAACCTGCTTGAGCACTTTCCCAAGCGTCTCAACGGCGGATGATCAGCGAACCCTGGTTCTGGCGAGAGAAAACACCGCTCGCGTCTTTTTTGTCGGCTGTGCTGTCGCCGCTTTCTTCGGCTTATGATTTTGGCCAGCGCTGGCGCGCTGCACGCGCAAAGCCCTTTCAGGCAAGTACGCCGGTAATCTGTATCGGCAATGCAACGCTCGGCGGCAGCGGCAAAACGCCATGCGCCATCATGATAAGCGCAATGCTCGCGGAAGAAGACGTTTCCGCAATCTTTCAAACGAGAGGGTATGGCGGCGGCGCCAAAGGCCCGCTTCTTGTCGATCCCTCCTTGCACGATGCAAGTCATGTCGGCGACGAAGCGCTTTTACTAGCGCAGCATGGACCCGTTTGGATTGCGAAGGATCGCGCCGCCGGAGTCCGCGCCGCTGCCCAAACAGCAGCTCACCGCAGCGCCATTATCATGGATGACGGATATCAGAACCCAACGGTCGTAAAGACGCTGTCGATTTTGCTGGTCAATCAAGGCGACGCCGTTGGTAATGACAAAGTCTTTCCCGCCGGCCCGTTGCGCGAACCGCTGGCGCGTGCGCTCGAACGTGCAGACCTTGTGATCAACGTCGGTGATGCGGGCAACGCGTTTGAAACCGACAAGCCATGTTTCCGCGCCAGGATCGAACCGACGAACCCGCCGCCCCCGCAAAAGATTATTGCTTTTTGCGGCATCGGCCAGCCGACGCGTTTTTTTGCGCTTCTAGAAAGCCTCGGGTTTGAGACTGTCAATCAAGTCGCTTTTCCCGATCATCATCGGTTTCGGGATGCTGAGTTGCGCCATTTGACGCGCATGGCGAAAAAGGTGGGCGCTACGTTGTTGACCACGGAAAAAGACTATGTGCGATTGCCGCAGGACTTTCAGGAGAATTGTCTTACCTTGCCCATCGCCATGATGATTGATGACAAATCGCAGTTCAAAGCCCTCCTCCTCAATGCGATCAACGACCAAGCGCCAGCGCATAAGCAAAACGGAGCGTCTTGATGAGCGACGCGCAAATGCTTGGGCATTCGGACAATGCAGAGGAAGATAGCGCGCCTTCCGTGCACCCATCACTTGCACACCGCATCGAGTTTGCCGCAACCAAGGCTTTGATTGCATTTTTTCGGTTTCTTGGTCTTGACCGCGCCTCAGCGATTTCCGGTCGCTTTCTGCGATTTGTCGGCCCCTTATTGCGCTCTATTTCCCGCCGGGCGGAAGATAATCTGTGTGCGGCATTTCCGGACTGGCCGGAAGACAAGATCAAGGCGACGACCAAAGACGTTTGGGAAAATCTTGGCCGCACGGTCGCAGAGTTTGCGCACCTTAAGGTGTTTATGGAATACGAAAAGAATGGCCGCGTGACATTTGAAGGCTATGAAGACGTCTGGGAGGCGACGAAGCGCGGCCGGTCTATCATTTTCGTCACTGGGCATTTCGCCAATTGGGAAGTGTCCGCCGTCGCTGCGCAAGCTGCCGGCGTCGATTACGCATTTGTCTATCGCCGCGCCAACAACCGGCTGGTGGATGAGTTCATTGTCAGCGAACGGGCGAAAGTGATGTCCGCCATGCAAATCCCGAAAGGAAAGGCGAGCGTCTTGCAGATCGTCAAGGCGCTCAAAACCGGCCATTCGTTGGCGCTGCTCGTAGACCAAAAACTCAATGACGGCATACCGGCGCCGTTTTTTGGTCGCGACGCCATGACGACGCCGGCGCCGGCCTGGCTTGCGCTGCGCTATGATCTGCCGGTGTTTCCGATCAGCGTCGAGCGGCGCGGCGGCGCCTATTTCAATGTCAAAGTCGGTGAAAAAATAGCTTATAAAAAAACCGGCGATACAGACCACGATGTCCGTATGCTGACTGCCAGCATCAGCAAGGCCATTGAAGATGAAATCCGCGCCGCGCCAGGCCAATGGCTATGGCTGCACCGCAGATGGCCGAAGGAGTGATTGCAAGTTTTAGCTTTTTTTGCACTCGCCTTGATAGGCGACACTCGCGCCTGCGCCAGCGGCTGCGCAATCATTGGGGTAGGTATTGCCATCGCAACCACAGACGGGCGCGTAGTTCATGGGGCAGATTGCAGGTTTGACCGCGCAGACGCCGGCGTAGTCGGCGCCCTCCCGGCAGACACCGGGCTCATATCGGCAATAGGTATTTGCGCCTTTGCATTGAAACCCGGCGATGCCGCCGCACATGCCGCCAATCTCGCCAACATCGGCGCCGTTTCGCGGCGGCGAACTGTCGTCTGTTTCGCCTCCAGATCCAGCGCAGCTCGCGATCGCCAGTCCAATCGCGGCAATGACGAGCAGCATCCGCATAGCGCTATTCGTCACCCTTTTTTATCTGCGATTGCAGGTAGTTTTTCTCACCTACCTTGCCCATCAGTTCAAGCTCCGTTTCCAGATGATCGATGTGTTCCTCTTCAGACTCAAGAATACGCACCATGATCTCGCGGCTCACGTAATCTTGAGTTTCCTCGAAATAGGCAATCGCTTCCTTATATAGCGGGTGCGCACGGTGTTCGGCTTTGAGATCAAGCTCAAGACACTCTTTGACGGTTTCACCGATATAGACTTTATCCAAATCCTGCACGTTCGGCAGGCCGTCGAAAAACAAGATGCGTTCGATCAGTTCGTCCGCATGCTTCATTTCGTCGATAGACTCGTCATATTCAACTTTAGCGAGGCGATCAAAGCCCCAGTTCTTGAACATGCGCGCATGCAGAAAATACTGGTTGACCGTCGTCAGCTCCAGCTTCAACGCTTTGTTCAAATAGTCGATACCCTGCTTGTCGCCTTTCACCTGGCGCCCTCCTGATCAAACTTGCAATGAATCTAAAATAGTCGAACCGCGCGCCACTCCAAGGCTTATCTTTGCAAGCGCTTATCAGTTGCGAAGATAGTTTGTGGCGCAATAATTTTACCCAATAAGAACGGGCGGGTTTTGTGAACAATTATCGTTAATTAAAAAAAGCAACCAGACTATTCTGCGGCGAGTGTCTGGATTCCGTTTTCAAGTGTGCGTGAGTCTTCAATCATCTGTGCAACATCGGGGAGACATTTGCCGCATTGGGGACGGCTACCACAGCGCCGGAACACATCCGCAACGCTTTGAGCATCTTCGCCAGCGGCGGAAGCCAATTCCTTGTCTTTTAACGCGTTGCAGATGCAAACATACATTCCAGACAACCCTGTCAATTAAACCCATCGGCTTCAAATACGACCGGCGTCTTTTGGAGCTAAGACGCAACTAAGAGATGGGCTAATTAATAATGATTGTCAATTACAAAAGCGTTAATCGCCGGCGGATTTCTTCGAATTTTCTCCAATCGGCATGTCGCCAACGACCAATTGCGGGTCAACCAGCCGGCCAACCCACTTCAAGCTCCAGTGCAGATGTGGGCCCGTCACTCGGCCGGTCGCCCCGACCGCTCCGATAATATCGCCTTTTTCGATGCGCTGACCGGGCTCAACGTCAATCCGCGACATGTGAAGGAAGGCGCTTTCAAGCCAGTGGCCATGGTCGATGAGCACCAAGCCGCCCTCGAAATACATGCCATGTTCCGCCAGCGTCACGATACCTGGTGCTGGCGCGCGGATGGGCGTTCCGGTTGGCGCCGCCACATCAACGCCGGAGTGCGGCCGTTTCGGCTCCCCATTGAGAATACGTTGGGAGCCAAAGACGCCGCTGATCCGGCCGATAACCGGCCAGTCGAAACCAACCGCCCAATCGGCGGCTTTTTGTGATGTTTGACGGGCGGCTTTTTTCTTTTCGCGATCAACAGCAATTTTCGCCAGTTGCTCTTCGGTAAAACCGGAGACTTTCGACTGATCAAGACCGTCAATGCGCGACACCGGAAACTCGCGATCTTCGACCTCGACAGCGTGGCGCTCCACCTCGCCGTCGGGCAACGTTATCGTCAACAGAGAGGAAAGCGCGCTGTCGCGGCCAAAGCCGAACACAAAACGGCCGTCCTCGCCGACCATGACGTTATCGCCGTCAAGACGGGCATTCGCGCCCGGTTCCGTCTGGCCGAATACCAGTCCGCCCTGGACAAAGTTTCCGTCAAGCGAAAACCTTTTTGGCGCATCGTCAAAGACTTTTTGACGGTCAGCCACCTGTAACATCGCTTCCGCGAAGTCGGCGCGGCGCGCTTTTGACGCTTCTTCATCCGTCGCCAGAATGTTCGCGGACTTGCGCGCGATTTGTTGTGTGCTCGGCGGTGGCGTATAGGCGGTCATTTCCGGCGCGGGTTCAGCAATCGCTTCCCGCTGCGGCTTCGCTTCAGAAGCAGCTTGCGCCTTTTGTGCTGTCGGCGCCGCCGTCACGCAACCAGAAATCGCAATCAAGGACAACCCGAGCAAGAACTGTTTCATCTTCAACTCCTCAACCCAAAGCCCTTCATCGCCGCTGCGGCGTCAACATACGCCTCTTGCTTGTCCACGTTCCAGTACCGCAAAGCCTTCAAGGAAATACGCGCGCCAGTTACCGCACAACGGACAAAACCGCCCGGCTTGATGATGTGAAACTCGCCGTCGGCATATTCGACAACCGCTTCAGCGCTTTGATCGAGGGAGTCGAAAGGGTTCATAGAGAGCCAGGCTGTAACGGACAATAACGAGGTTTTGATGATTAGCGCGCTTGGGCTCGGCTAGTCAAAAAGCCCTTTTTGGCCGGACGCTGGTTTGGGCTTTTTCTTCGAAGGTTTCCGCGGCGTTTTGACCGGCGCCCCGTCAAACACGATGGCGCGGATGCCGTCGGCGAACTGCGCCTCGCCGCGTGAGCCCGCGGGAGGTCCGTCGGCCTTGCGCACCAACGCGCCATGTTCGTCGCGGACCAGCGCAAACCCCCGCGCAAGGGTATTTTCATAAGAGACCGACTCAAGGAGCCGCCGCGCCGCTGACAGGCGCGCACTGCGATCACGCAGCATCGCCTGCGCCAGCTCTTTCACCCGTTGGGCTGCCTTATCGATACGATTACTTTGCACAGCAAATCCCGCCGCAAGGAGGTTGGGGCTGAGGCGGGCGCCTGCTCGAGTAATATTGGTTCGCGCGCCATCAAGTCGGGCGCGCAATCCCGCGCGCAACCGATCGCCGGCGCGGTCGAGCCGTTGGGCGGCGGCGCCGAGCGTGTCTTCCGGGCGGCCGAGACCGCGAGCAGCGGACAAAAGCGCCGTGCGCCGCGCCTCAAAACTGCGCGCGGCGGCGTTCGTAAACCGCCTTTCCTTGTTGAGGACTTCCGCCAAAAGTTCCGAGCGCACGGGAACCGCAATTTCCGCCGCCGCTGTCGGCGTTGGCGCGCGCTTGTCAGCGGCGTAATCAATCAGGGTCGTATCAGTCTCATGACCCACCGCGGAGATCAGCGGGATCTTACTTTCCGCCGCGGCGCGCACCACGACTTCTTCGTTAAAGCACC